>JACDCJ010000068.1 GCA_013817655.1 Actinosomnolentus pattersoniae (SeqCode) | reverse complement strand
GGGCTACAGTGAGGATCTGACGCCACGTTCGACTCGCATGCTGTCAGCGAACGGGGTACGCAACTCGGAGAGGAGGCTCCCATGTCGGTGCTCGACGTCGATCTCTTCGTCCCGCCGCAGCTCGAGGACGTCCGTCACCCCAAGTTTCCGCTCGTGCGCAAGGGATACGATCCCTACGACGTGCTCGACTACGTCGCGCAGGTGGCCGATCGAATCGAGGACCTCGAGCGCGAGCTGCACCGCGTGCGTCAGGAGAACGAGTCGACGCGTGACTCGCGGGAGTCGGCGAAAGAGGCGGCCTACAACGAGCTCGCCGACCGAATGGCGGAGCTCCTCAGGACCGCGGAGCAGCAGGCCGACCGGACTCGGACCGAGGCCGCCGATGAGGCGACGAAGCGACTGCAGGACGCAGCCGACCGAGCCGAGGACATCGTTCGCGAAGCGCAGGAAGGCGCCGATGAGATGCGCGCCCGAGCCGACGCCATCCTGCAGACCGCGAGGGAGGAGACCGACCGGATCCTCGGGGGACTCGCCGACCGCCGGGACGGGATGGTCGAGGAGCTTCGAGAGGCGAAGGCGCGTCTCGCGGACATGATCCAGTTGCTGGACGAGGCCGTATCGACCGCCGAGCGGCAGTCCGAGAGGGCGGAGCTCGCGGTGTCAGGGGACGGGACGATGGAGCCGGATGTCGATCCCGAGGTGGGCGATATCTTCGTCGAAGGCGAAGAGCCAGCCTCCTAGCCGCGGCCCGTTTTCCCCGGGCTTGACAGACAGGTGAGCCGGGAATACTCTTCCTCCCTCTAGTCGAACATATGTTCGATCCGGTGGGGGGCGATGGCCAAGCTCTACGAGGAAATGGTCGTGGTGGAACGGGACGCGGGGATGCCGGCCGCCTTCTCCTGGCGAGGCCGCCGCTACGAGGTTCGCGACGTCATCGGCCGGTGGCGGATCGAGGGGCGGTGGTGGGAGGACGGCCGCGACCGTGAGTACTGGCGAGTCGAGGCGAGTGGCGGCGCGGTGGTCGACCTCTACGAGGACCGCCGCGCGGGCCGGTGGCACCTCGAGCGCCTCTGGGACTGAGTCCCGTCCCCGGTGTTCGGGTCCCCCTCGTTCGTTCATCTGAACGTCCGGTCGTACTTCTCCCTCAAGGACGGGGCGTTCTCGCCGGAGGACCTGGTGGAGCGCACGGCGGCGCTCGGCATGAGAGCGGTTGCCATGACCGATCGCGACGGGCTGTACGGGGCGGCGCGGTTCGCCTCGGCGTGCGCGCACTTTGGGGTCAAGCCGATCTACGGGGCGACGCTGACCATCCGAACGCGCCTCGGGGACCGCCTCATCACGCTCCTCGCCAAGGACGCCACCGGATACGGCAACCTCTGCAGGCTTCTGACGACCGCCCACATGACGGGGGAGCGCGGCGACCCGGCTCTCACCACAGGTCAGGCCTGCGAACGTTCGGAGGGAATGATCTGCCTCCTGGGCCCCGAGTCCGAACCGGGCTCACTGGCCGTATCGGGCCGCCGTGGGGCCGCCGCAGCAGCGCTCCAGCCCTTCCGCGAGGCGTTCGCTTCGGAGCCCGGCAGGGGCGACCTGTTTCTCGAGGTGCGAAACCGCCTCGAGCCGGGCGATGCGGAAGCGACGCGCCAAATGGTCAACTTACTTGACGAAACCGCGGTGCCGGGGGTGGCGACTAACGGCGTCCGGTACCTCGTGCCCGGGGACGCGTTCCTTGCCGACGTCCTCGAGTGCATGCGCGAGGTCGTCCCTCTCGCCTCGCATCACGTGTCACGCCGGAACGCCGAGGGGTACCTGAAGGCCGCTCCGGACATGCGGGCGCTGTTCGAGGAACGACCTGAGTTCTGCGACCGGACGCTGGATATTGCCGAGAGATGCGAGTTCGACCTCGGGATCGGGACCGTCCACTTTCCCGATTTTCCTACTCCTCCCGGACGGAGCGCCGGCTCGGTGCTGGCCGAGCGATGCTGGCGCGGGCTCGAGGAGCGGGGAATGCGGCCCACGCGCGAGGTCCGGGACCGGCTGGATTCCGAGCTGTCCCAGATCCAGGTCATGGGCTACGCGGCCTATTTCCTGACGGTGGCCGACATCGTGGGCGACATCCGTGCCATGGGGGTCCGCTGCGCCTGCCGGGGCTCGGCGGCGGGATCGCTCGTCTGTCACCTCACCGGCATCTCCGACGTTGACCCCGTGCGCCACGGCCTGATCTTCGAGCGCTTCCTCAATCCCCTTCGGGACGAGCTGCCCGACATCGACATCGACGTGGAAGCGGCCCGGCGGGAGGATGTGTACGACGCGGTCCTCAGCCGATACGGGGAGGATCGGTGCGCCTGCGTCACCATGGTCGACACCTATCGGGCCCGAGGCGCGATCCGGGAGGTGGGCAAGGCGCTCGGGCTTCCCGAGGGTGAAGTCGACCTGGTCGCGAAGGCCTTCCCGCACATCGGCGCCCACCACGTCCGGGAGGCCATGACGACTCTTCCCGAGCTCTCGGACTCGAACCTGGACGCGGGTCAGCTCGAGACGCTGTTCCGCGTCGTGGAACGTCTGAACGGGTTCCCTCGCCACCTCGCGCTGCATCCGTCCGGCATCGTGCTCTCGGGCTCCGACCTCCCCGACCGTGTGCCGTTCGAGCGGTCGTTCCAGGGGTATCGGATGGTGCAGGCCGACAAGGACGACGTCGAGGCGATCGGCCTGTTGAAGCTCGACGTGCTGGGAGTCCGGATGCTCTCCTCCATGCGCCACACCGTCGAGGAGATCGCTCGGACAGAGGGAGAGAAGGTCGATCTGGATGAGATTCCCCCCGACGACCCCGCGACCTTCGAGCTGATTCGAAGCTCCGACACCCTGGGGTGCTTCCAGATCGAAAGCCCCGGGCAGCGGGAGCTGCTCCAGAAGTTCCAGCCAACCGAATGGTCCGATCTCATCATCGACATCTCGCTGTTCCGTCCGGGGCCGGTGAAGTCGGACATGATCACGCCGTTCCTCGATCGCCGGCACGGTCACGAGCCGACCGCCTACATCCACCCTTGGCTGAAGCCGTCGCTACAGCAGAGCCACGGCGTCGTCGTCTACCACGAGCAGGTAATGCAGGTCCTCTCGGCGATCGGCGGCTACGACCTCGCCGAAGCCGATCGCATCCGCCGCCGGCTTTCCGACGACGAGGAGGTCGCGGCGATTCATCCGGAATTCGTTCGCCGGGCCGTCGCGCGAGGCGTGAATGCCTCGACCGCCGAGCTCATCTGGAGCAATGTGGTCCAGTTCGCATCCTTTGGTTTCTGCAAGGCGCACGCTGCCGCCTTCGCCGTCCCGACGTACCAGTCCGCGTGGCTGAAAGCCCATTACCGCGCTCAGTTCCTGGCCGGCGTCCTCACGCACGAGCCGGGCATGTATCCAAGGCGCCTCATCCTCGACGACGCGCGTCGCGGCGGGATCGCGATCCTTCCCCTGGACATCAACCGCAGCGAGGGGGATTACATCGTCGAGATCGTCACGGAGGGTCACGCTGCCGTCGCCGAGGGCGCGCGGGGAGCGGTCCGGTCCGGGCGTCGTCGAGGTCGCCCGAAGGGCGATCCGAGCAGCCCGGGCCGTGACCCGACCTCAGCGCGCCCCCCAAGACGGTACGGGATTCGGTTGGCGCTGAAGGACGTGCACGGGATCTCCGAGGCGGAGCTTCGCTCGATCCTTGCGGCGCGAGCAGAGCGGCCGTTCGCCGACGTGGGCGACGTCCTTCGGCGGACGGCACTGTCTCGGCCGGTGGCGGAGGCGCTCGCGCACGCGGGTGCGTTCGACGCGCTTGCCGGCGGATCGCGCCGCGACCGGCTCTATCTCGCGATGATCGATGACGTGGTTCGGGAAGGCGATCAGGCGACCCTTCCGCTGAACCAGGCCCCACCGCCCGCCGTCCTTCGCGAGTACTCGAGCGCTGAACGGGTCCGGGCGGAGCTCGAGGTCGTTGGCCTGGACGCCTCCCGGCACCTCATGACGTTCTACCGGCCGGTCCTGTGCGACCTCGGCGTCGTGCCCGCCGCGCGGCTCGGAGACCTCGCCGGCGACCAGTGGATCATGGTTGCCGGCGTGAAGGTGGCCTCCCAGACGCCGGCCGTCCGGAGTGGCCAGCGAATCATCTTCCTCACCCTCGACGACGGGACGGGCCTGGCCGACGTAACCGTCTTCGAACGGGTTCAGCCCTGGTGCGCACGGACGGTGTTTCATGGTTTCGTACTCGTGGTCTGGGGGCGGCTTCGGAGAACGGGCGTCAAGGGGACGAGCATCATCGCCGAGCAGGTCTGGGATCTCGCTGCGCTCTCCCGCGCCCGCCATGAGGGGCGGCTCACGGAAGCGCTCACCGGCTCGGCCGGACCCTCGGGCGTCCCGACTCGAAAGCTCTGGCACGCCAGCGGAGGCTCCGCCGGATGGTGACGCCGAGCGAGCCGATCCTGCACGTCGACCTCGATTCCTTCTACGCTTCGGTCGAGGTCCTGAAGGACCCCTCCCTCGCCGGCAAGCCGGTCGTCGTGGGAAACCCGGGCCCCCGGGGCGTCATCATGTCCGCGTCGTACGAGGCACGCGCGGCGGGGCTCCATTCGGCCATGCCGAGCCTCAGGGCCCGGCGCGTGTGCCCCGCTGCCGTGTTCCTGCCTCCGAGCTTCGAGGACTACCGGGCCTACTCCAACCGCTTCCGCGAGATCCTGCTGTCTTTCACGCCACGGATCGAGCCGCTCTCCCTAGACGAAGCGTTTCTCGACGTGCGGGGCGCGACGATGTTGTTCGGGGCTCCCGCGGGGATCGGGGAGCGGATCCGGACCACAATCCGCTCCGAGCTCGAGCTGACCGCCTCCGTCGGGGTAGGACCAACGAAGCTCATCGCGAAGCTGGCCTCGACCCGGGCGAAGCCGGACGGCATGCTCTTCGTTCGTGCCGGCGAAGTGCTGGCGTTCCTCCACCCGCTGCCGGTCTCGGCGCTGTGGGGCGTGGGCGACAAGACCGCCGGCACCCTGGGGCGCCTCGGGATCCGGACCGTCGCGGAGCTCGCGGAGACCCCTTCGGTGATCCTGGACCGGCTGCTGGGGGCGGGTCCGGCCGCGTCGCTGCTCGGCCTCGCATGGGGGCGGGACGACCGTTCCGTCGTGCCGTTCGAGGCCCCGAAGTCCGTCAGCGCGGAGGAGACCTATCTCCGGGACCTCGATGAGTCCGATGAGATCCTTCGCGAGGTGCTGGCCCTCTCGTATCGCGTGGCGTCGCGACTTCGCTCAGACGGCTATCGCGCTAGGACGGTGACGCTGAAGCTCCGACTTCCAAGCTTTGCCACGATCACTCGTTCCAAGACCCTGGCCCGTCCAACGGACGTCGCCTCGGAGGTCTACGCCGTGGCCGGTGACCTGCTGAGAAGGCTTCCCCAGACGAGGCGTCGCTTCCGTCTGATCGGGGTAGCGGCATCGAACCTCGTCCCGGCCGGTGCCGAACAGGTCGGGCTCGTCCGCGCGGGACGGTGGGGAGACGCCGAGCGAGCCGTGGACCGCGCAGTCCGGCGGTTCGGCTCGGGCGCGGCCGTACCCGCGGCGCTCCTCCGTCCGCGTCGCGGCGGCGGCGCTCCGCCGGATCCGCCCGGCTCGAGGACCCGCCACCCGAAAGGCAATGGAGGCGCCTGAGCGGATCGGTCGCGGGGAATAGTGGAATCGGATCACCGTTCCTATAATTGGCTCAGGCCGGTCGAAGGAGAGGTCCGCCGCCGATGCCGCTTTCGGAGCACGAGCAACGCATCCTCGAGGAGATCGAGCGGCGACTGGCCGAAGAGGACCCGCGGCTCGTCGACACGGTGGCCAAGGCCTCGGTCTCGGGACATGCCATCCCCAGGATCCGGTGGGGGATCGTCGCGTTCGTCCTGGGCTTCGCCCTCCTCCTCTTCTTTCAGGTGAGTCTCTGGATCGCGGTGGCCGGTTTCCTCGTGATGCTCGCCTCGAGCTTGCTCGTCTATCACTACCTGAAGAAGGTGGGACGCGATCAGTTGAGCTCCATCCAGGAGCGTGGACGGTTCTCCGTGACCGCCGCGTTAGCGAAGTGGGCGGACCGATTCCGCCCGCCTCGCGGCTCGAACTGATACCGCGCGCGACTTCCGGCCCCTTCGCAAGAAGTTGTGCCTGCTCACGCGCTACGCCTTGCACCGGATGGGGTGGACGGATAAGACTGAGGGTGTCTTCCCCTCCGGCGCCGGCTCCGACGGCCGTTGCCGGCCCACCGAGCAGAAGCGAGTGAGGAGTGGCGTTGGAGGGCTTCACGGCACATCAGGCATCGCGGTTCACGGGGTGCACCCCGCGGCAGCTCCGGTATTGGGATCAGGTCGGGCTGGTGCGGCCCTCGATCCAGCAGACCGAGGGGCGTCCCGGCATCCCGAGGATGTACTCCTTCCGAGATCTCGTTGCCCTCAGGGTGGTGAAGTCCCTTCTCGACTGCGGCCTGTCCCTACAGCGGGTCCGCCGGGCGTGGGACTTCCTGAACCGGAAAGCGGGCCTCGACCGCCATCTGGCCGAGGTGAAGCTCGTGACTGATGGGAAGAACGTGTTCCGGGTGGTTAGGCGTGAGGGCGAGGTGCTGGACGCCCTCCGCGAGGGTCAGCTGGCGTTCTTCGTCGCCATCGACGAGGTGACCCGCCAGGTCTCGACCGAGGTCAAGGAGTTCCGAAACGACCGGCAGCAGTTCCTACGGGTTCTTCGCGACGCGAGCCGGGAAGCTCGGCTGGGCGGGTAGCGCGGTCGACCGAGAAGCGATCCAGGCGGAACCACCCGAGGGCAACCCTGAGCCATCCGCTGGACCGCCGGATGTCATCCCGGATCTGCCTGGCGTCCGCCACCGCATCATCCGCCTCCTCGCTCGTGACCTCGAGGTCTGAGTAGGCCGCGCGGCCCGCCACCGCCGTGAGGGCGGAGAGGTGTCCGTTCGAGAACGCCACCGATCTCTCGAGACGCTCCCGGTACTCCCGGAGCGTTTCGCCCGGACGCCTCCCCAGACCGAGGTCACGAGCCTCGTCGACGAGCACGCCGTAGGCGGCGAGGACCACCTCGCGAGGCAAGCGCGCTCGGCCCAGCATCCAGCGGCGCCGGACGAGCTTTCCGAGCGGTATTCCGACGAGGATGAGGATGGCAAGAACGACCGCCACTCCGCCGATCGCCCGCCAGATGCCGGACGCGTCATCGCCGCCGGCCCGCGTGTCCACGCCGGGTCCGGGTCCACCGGGACACAGCCTTGGGTTCGCGAAGCACGAAGTGCCGGCCTCGCGAACCTCGTTCGCTCCGAGCTGCAGCTGCTTCCCCCGAAGGACCTCGCCTCTTTGGTTCCCGGCCGAGACGCTGCCGGAGCTTCCGTCGTCGGGGCTTTGGAAAGTCGGTGACTGGTAGACGTCGGCGGTAGGATTGGCTCTTCCCGGTGTCGGCTCGAACGCGAGCCAACCGTACTGCGGGAACAGCACCTCCACCCACGCATGGGCGTTCTTGCCGGTGACGTGCCAGACGCCGGACTCCTCGTCGCGTGTGCCCTGCGTCGTGCCCACGGCGACGCGGGCGGGAATTCCGAGCGTGCGAAGCATGACGGCCATCGTGCCGGCGAACTGCTCGCAGTACCCGGCCTTCGTCTCGAGGAGGAAGTTGAGGATGTCGTCCGAGCCGCTGCCGACCGGCGCGTCGGCTTCGTACCGGAAGGGCTCGCTCTTGAGCCGGTCCTGAATGGCGAGAACCTGCCGGTACGGGTTCGGCTGGCCGGCGACCCAGTCGCGAGCGAGCGCCCGGATGGCGGTAGGGAGGCCCCCGGGGAGCTCGGTGTAGCGTTCGCTGCCGGGTACCGCGAGGCTGCCGAGGGTGTCGAGGATCCGGGGCTCCGGGGAGAACTCTAGCGAGGTCACCCAGTACGTGAGTCCCCTGAACGTTCCTCCGGGAAGAACGAGGCTCCCCGTATCCGGATCCAGGCGGACAGCCTCATCCGAGACTCCCATTCGGACGGGTGAGTATGCCGCGGGAAGCCAGGACTGCACCGCGGCGGTGAACTGGAACTGCTGGCGGAGCAGCCGGTCGGCAAGCTCGCGCCGAACGGCGGATACGGGAAGCTCACCGGTTACCTCCAGGCCTCGCTCCGCGTCGAGGTTCGACGAGGTCCACCTGTCGCCGTTGAACTCATCGAGGGCAACGAAGCGCCAGTAGGAGCCGCGATCCGCCTCGACGGTGAAGAGCTCGACGTCGGGCTGCTCCAGCAGCCTCGGGCGGATGTCGACGATCGGATCGATGGTGACTGATTCGCCGGTGCCGCCCCTGCCGACGCCGACGAAGCTGCCGGAAGTGAACCCGGGCAGGATCCACGGGGTGAAGAGGGCGGCCACCATGGACGCGAGGGCGACGCGTCGGGCGCCGCGCGTCCATGCGGCGGATCCGAAGCCGAGACGCCCCGCTCCGCGCCAGATGGTGAGCGGGCCCCATTGCGCGACGCGATAGAGCGCGTCGCAGAACAGGACGGCGAGCGCGGCAGCGAGGAAGGGGAGGACGTACACCGGGCGGGCGCCCTCCTTCATCACGATGCCGGCGAAGGCCAGGAGCGCGGAAGGAGGCAGAAGGGCGAGGAACGGGCTGCGAGCCCGAACGGCGAGCGCGTGGACGGCGAAGGCCGAGGCCCACACGGCCGAGAGCGCCGCGAGAAACAGCGGAGGCAGCGTTGGAGCCGGCGCGACGTGGGCCTCGGCGGTCCGCCCCACGGCCTCGAGGGACCCGGCGACGCGCTCCCAAGTCTCGAGCGTCGGAAGGCCGTACCAGGTGGTGTCGGGGTACACCAGCCATCCGATCAATAGTGCCAGCCCCGCGACGCTGGCGATCGTCGCGACGAGCACGTGCTGCCGCTCGAGGGCCGCGGCGAGTGCGAGGGACAAGGTTGCGGCCAGCACGAGTCGCAGGGCGGTCCCGTTCGCCTCGAAGACGCGGCCGAAGGCCACCGTCCCCGCGGCGAGAAGTGTCAGGAGCGCTCCTAGAAGG
>JACDCJ010000067.1 GCA_013817655.1 Actinosomnolentus pattersoniae (SeqCode) | reverse complement strand
CCGAGCCGTTGTCTCCGGTGGTCCGGGAGGCGATCCGCCGCGCCCGGGCCGCGTGTGATGAGAACGCCCGGCGCACGGGAATGTCGAGGCGACAGTTCCTGCTGTCGCTCTGCGGCGCCGCGACGACCCTCCTGGCGCTCGACGCGTGCACCATCGAAGCCGCGCGGCACCGCGGCATATCCGAGACCGGAGGTCGCTACCTCATCCCCCCCGAGGCCACGGTGGAGCCCTCGCCAGCGGAGGAAGCGGTCGGAGGCGAGGAGTTCGTCTTCGACGTCCAGGGCCATCTCCTCGAGTACGACCTCAACCCGGCGACGAGAGAGGCCAGCTACTTCGGCGCGGTTTTCCCGCAGCGAGACTGTGGAGACGCGGACCCCCGTGAGTGCTTCTCGATGAACCACTTCATGGAGGAGATGTTCCTGAAGAGCGATACGACGATGGTTGCCCTGTCCGCCCTGCCGATCGCCCCCGAGGGCAGTCCGCTCTCCACCGAGATCATGGACGAGACCCGCCGCGTCGCCGAGGGGCTCTGCTCGGACGAGCGCGTCCTGCTGCACGGGCAGGCCATCCCGAACGTCGGGCCACTGCAGGCGAACCTGGAGGCCATGGAGGCGACGGTCCGCAGGTATCCGATCGCGGCCTGGAAGACCTTCACGCACTACCCGGACCTGTGGGAGCGTTCCGGCAACGCCTGGTGGCTCGACGACCACGAGGCCGGCGTCCCGCAGGTCGGCGAGGCCTTCATCCGCAAGGCGGTGGAGCTCGGGGTTCCGCGCATCTGCATCCACAAGGGGTTCTCCCGAGACAGCCGGTTCGCATCGCCCGTCGACGTCGGACCGGCCGCACGCAAGCACCCCGAAGCGAGCTTTCTCATCTACCACTCGGGCTACGAGAGCGGCACGGCGGAAGGCCCGTACTCGACGGCGACCACCGGAGTGGGTGTGAACCGTTTGATCGCCTCGCTGCGGAAGGCCGGCGTCGGTCCGAACGAGAACGTCTACGCCGAGCTCGGTTCGACCTGGTGGAACGTGATGAGGGACCCGACGTCCGCCGCCCACGTCCTTGGCAAGCTCCTCAAGTATGTGGGCGAGGACAACGTCGTGTGGGGGACCGACTGCCTCTTCTACGGGTCGCCCCAGGATCAGATCCAGGCGTTCCGCGCCTTCTCCATCACCGATGCGTTCCAGGACCGGTTTGGCTACCCGAAACTCACCAAGGAGATCAAGCGAAAGGTCCTGGGCGCCAACGCCGCCCGTGTCTACGGCGTGGATCCCGTCACCGTGCCTTGTGCCTTCACTCCAAAGGAGCTCGCCGAGATCCGGCGGTCCCTTCCGGGGAAGACGCGAACCTACGGACCCACGTCCATGCCGGAGGTCCGCGCGTTCATCGAGCACCATCGCGGCTGGCCGTAGCTCGAGACGCTTCCGCGTCGGAAGAGCCCAATGGCCGGGTTAAGGTTCATGGGGCTCGACGCAGCGCGAGTTCTGCGATCCGGCTACGGGGGGCAGCGATGTCGGTGATCGTCCAGAAGTACGGCGGCACGTCGGTCGCCGACGCGAACCGCATCCGGATCGTCGCCGAACGCGTGGCCGCCGCCCGGCGGGACGGGCATGACGTCGTCGTCGTCGTCTCCGCGATGGGGGACACGACCGACGAGCTCATGGCGATGGCGCACGAGCTCACACCACTTCCCAATCCGCGAGAGCTGGACCTTCTCCTCACCGCCGGCGAGCGGATCGCGATGTCCCTGCTCGCGGTCGCGATCAACGCCGCCGGGTTCCCCGCCGCCTCCTACACGGGCTCGCAGGCCGGCATCATCACCGACACCGCGCACGGTCAGGCGAAGATCATCGACATCCGGCCGGGCCGGATCCTGGAAGCGATCTCGAAGGGCTCCATCGTGATCGTCGCCGGGTTTCAGGGCGTCTCGACCGCATATGACGTGACAACCCTGGGGCGGGGCGGGTCTGACACGACGGCGGTGGCATTGGCCGCCGCCCTGAGCGCGGATTTCTGCGAGATCTACACGGACGTCCCCGGCGTGTTCACCGCCGATCCGCGCGTCGTCCCCGAGGCAAGCAAGCTCCACGCCGTCTCCTACGAGGAGATGCTCGAGCTCGCGTCCTCGGGAGCCCGCGTCCTGCAGCTCCGAGCCGTCGAGTACGCTCGAACCCACGGCGTCCGGGTGCACGTCCGGTCGTCGTTCACCGACGAGCCGGGGACCTGGGTGACCGAGGAAGACGTCCGCATGGAGCAGGCCATGATCTCCGGCGTCGCCTCCGACGACTCCGAGGCGAAGGTGACGCTCGAGGGGGTCCCCGACCGGCCCGGCGTGGCCGCCGCCGTCTTCGCCGCGGTGGCCCGCGACGGCGTGCCGGTCGACATGATCGTCCAGAACGTCGCCCGCGACGGCCGCACGGACATCTCCTTCCTCGTGCCCGAGCCGGACCTCTCCCGGCTTGCCCCTTCCATGGACCGGCTGGTCCGTGAAGTCGGCGCGCTGGGCTTCGGCGCGGACCGGGACGTCGCGAAGATCTCGCTGGTAGGCGCCGGTATCCGCAGTCACCCGGAAGTCCTCGCCGGGATGTTCGAGGCGCTCGCGGCCGAGGACATCAACCTGCAGATGATCTCGACGTCCTCCATCCGGATCTCGTGCGTGATCCGAGCCGCCGACGCCGACCGCGCCGTCCGTGCGGTACACCGGCGCTTCGCCATCTCGGAGGAGGCGGGCCCGCGGGAGCGGCACACAGACGGCGTTCAACCCCTCAAGGACGTCCCGTAGCATGGGGTCCATGCGAGTGGCGGTCGTCGGCGCGACCGGAGCGGTCGGCCGGGAGATGATCCGGATCCTCGAGGAACGCGAGTTTCCCCTCGATGAGCTGATCCTGTTCGCCTCGGCCCGCTCGGAGGGGAAGCGGCTCTCGTTCCGAGGCGAGTCTCACCCTGTCCGCGGTCTGGACGATGGGTGGTTCAAGGGCGTCGATCTCGCCCTGGTCTCCGCGGGCAGCGGGATCGCCCGCAAGATCATCCCGCGGGCCGCCGCGGGTGGCACGGTGAGCGTTGACAACTCCTCGGCCTTCCGGATGGATCCGAGCGTTCCGCTCGTCGTCCCGGAGATAAACCCGGATGCGCTCGGAGGGCACCGCGGCATCGTCGCGAACGGCAACTGCACCGCAATTACCGCGCTGATGCCGCTGGCGCCGCTGCACCGAGCGTTCGGGCTCAGGTCGCTGGTTACCTCGTCGTACCAGTCCGTTTCGGGTGCCGGCATGAAGGGGATCCGCGAGCTCGCCGAGCAGGTCGAGAAACTGCACGGCCAGGAGGAGACGCTCGGCTACCCCGACGCCGCGGCGCTTCCCGTCGGCGACGTCTTTCCCCGGACCATCGCCTTCAACGTCATCCCGATGTGCGAGGAGTTCGATCCCGGTGGCACCGGCTTCACCACCGAGGAGCTGAAGATGGGGGGAGAGATCCGCAAGGTGCTGGGGCTGCCGGACCTGGCCGTGGCGGCAACGGCCGTTCGTGTCCCCGTGGCCGTCGGCCATGGGGTCTCCGTCTACGGGCGGTTCGAGGCTCGCGTGACGGCCGAAGGCGCCCGGGAGACGCTCGAGAGCGCCTCGGGAGTCCGTGTGGTGGACGACCCGTCCGCCGGCGCCTTCCCGACGCCGCTCGATGCGGCGGGCCTGGACGACGTGCTGGTCGGGCGGATCCGCCAGCCCGAGGACGACCCGCACGCCCTGATGCTGTTCGCCGTCGGCGACAACCTTCGCAAGGGAGCGGCGCTGAACGCGGTCCAGATCGCGGAGCTTCTCGCGCGGCCGGCGGCTTCGGCCTAGGCTCGGCCTAGCTATCGTTCGAGGCCAGGTACATCCAGGCCAGCAGGCAGCGGAAGCCTTCCAGGAAGTCCTCGGTCTCGAACAGGAGCGTGCGCGGGCCGGTTCGGCGTGATCCCGGCACCAGGAAGCACAGGTCGGCCATCCCGCTCCGCATCAGGTCGACCTCGAACCGGTACGGTCCCGGCGGCCGGAAAGGCTCGAGATCGGACGCCCCGCCGACGGCTGCCGCGGCGCCTTCCCGGATCGCCGCGCGGGCGGCCGAGGGATGCAGACTGCGGGCGACCGCCGCGCCGTAGCCCTCCTTGACCGCCACGGTCCGGACGCCCGGGAGTCGCTTGACGGCGACCTCGCAGATCTTGTCGTCGCCGGTCACCAGTCCCACCGGGACGCCGAAGGTCCCGGCGACGGCCGCGTTGAGCTCGGCCTCGGAGAACGACTCGCCGTTCACGCGCACGTCGTGAAGCGTCCGGCCCGAGTACGTGTGGTCGAGGACCGCCGCCTCGGTCCCGGCCGCGGCGTGGTAGCCCACGAACAGCGCCACGCCGAACTCCGGCCCCAAGCCCTGCATCATCGAGAGCGGAACCTTCGGCGAGCCGAGCGTGAGCTCCGCCCGGGCGTCGAGCGCCTCCTGCAGGAGGTTGTACATGTCGCCGTGCGAGTCGTTGACGACGACCGAGGACGCGCCGCCCTCGAACGCACCGGCCACGGCCGCGTTCGCCTCCTCCGTCATGAGGCGCCGGGACTCCGGGTAGTCGTCGCTTCCGCGCGAGACCTGCCGGCCGTGCGCGATGCCGGCGATGCCCTCCATGTCGATCGAGATGAAGACCTTCACTGTCTCCTCCTTTGTGGGTGATCCCTTCGCGGCGATCGCCGCCGGATCGCTCAGAAGAAGTCCGGCGTCCACGGGGCCGGCCCCGCGAACAGCCGGCCTAAAAGGTGCAGGGACGGCGACCGAGGGTCGACCAGCCCGGCGCGCGCCGCTGCCGCGGGGGAGACGTAGGCCGCGAACATCGAGCTGAGCGATCCGATGGGGATTGGCGGGAAGCCGTCCCCGTCCGTCCTACTCACACGCACCTTGCCCCCCTCCGCCTCCAGGAGAAACGGCCCCCGGTTGTCCGGGAACTGCGGGTCATCCACCTCGAAGACGGCCTCCCCGCTGACGTCCTCGGGGTAGCCCCGACCTTCGAGGGCCGCCGGAACGTTCAGGATGCGCGACATGAACCGCCAGTTCCGTGCGACCTGCAGCGTCTGTTCGGGCAGCAGGAAGGCCATCGGGTCGGACGGAGGACCCTGCCAGGTCAGCTCCCGGCCGACGCCCTTGAAGCGGCGGAAGAAGCCGAGGAGCGCCAGCGCGGCGCGCGGCGAGTGCGCCACCAGATGCGTGCAGGCGACGCGGTATCCCCAGTCTGCCGTCTCACCGAGGCGCTCCTGCCGGTACGCCGCGTAGCCCTCGGGCACTTCACCGTCGTCGGTGCTCACCGTCCCACCCGGTTCCTCGGCGCTGTGCCGGCCGAGGACTCGCAGACGCCACCAGTCCTCCTCCAGGCCCTCGACGAGGCCGTTCTCCCGTTCCGCGAGGCGCCGAAACGACCGGCGGATCGGCTCGTCGTCCTCGGGCATCGCGACGAGATCCGCCGCGGCACCCTTCCCCCAGCCGGATCGAGCCGATGGGAGGTCGCCGAGGAGCACCCGGTGCACCGTGAAGATCCCGCCGAACTCGAACCCGAGCCGGCGGTAGAAAGGAAGGGTCGACGGATAGAGCGACGCGAGGACATTGCCGGCCCGCCGCGCCTCCTCGAGCAGCCGGCGCATGACCTCGGCACCGATCCCCGTTCCCCGGGCGATCGGGTCCGTGGCGACGCTCGCGATGCCGATCGTGTCGAGGGGACGGCCGCCGAACCACTGCGCGGTGGCGTACCCCTGCGCCGTCGCGAGCACCCGGTCGCCCTCCACGGCGACCAGGACCCGCTCCGGACGGAACCGCTCCTCGAACTCCTCCACCCACCCGGGCGGCAGGTTGAACGAGGAGGCCCACAGCGGTCCGATGGACTCGCCGTCCTCCGGGCGCGCCCGGCGGATCTCCCGGCCGGGGCCGGCGGTCATGCCTCGCCCGCGACCGGCGGAGATGCCTGGCCCGCGACCGGCGGAGATGCCTGGCCCGCAACCGGCTCGCCGGGGTCGGGGCAAGAGCACGGGGCTTCGCCGCACTTCGGGCATCCGTCCGCGTACCGGCTGGCCGCGGCGTCGAGGTCCACTCCCGCGAGCGTGGCGAGCGAGGTCAGCCAGGCCAGCACATCGCCCACCTCGTGGAGGCGGTTCCCCCGGTCCGGATGACGGAGGGATCGTGCGAGCTCCCCAACCTCCTCGACGAACCAGCGGAAGGTGCCGTCGATCCCGCGGGCGGCGTCCCGCTCGGAGTAGGTGCGGCGCACTGCCTCCTGAAACTCGGCGAGGTCCATGGCCGCCGAGTCTACGAGAGCTTCGGAAGCACCTCCCGCTTGTAGAAGCGGAAGAACCCTTCCTGATCGGGTCCCACCTGGTGGACGTAGACGTGGTCGTAGCCGCCCTCTTCGAAGGTGCGGATGGCCTCCAGATGGCGGTCCCGGTCGGGTCCGCAAACGACCGACTCGGCGACGTCGTCCTCGGAGATCATCTCGGCGGCCTGCTCGAATTGCCGCGGAAGCGGCAGCTCCACGCTCAGGTCGCCCTTCACGCCCGCGTTCGGCCACCATTCGTACGCCGTCTTCTTCGCCTCGGCCTCGGTCTTCGCCCAGCAGACCGTGACTTGTCCGTACCGAGGCTTGCCCTTCCCCCCGGCCGAGTCGAACGCGTTCATCATCTGCTCGTCGGGGGAGACCCCGACGAGCCCGTCACCCGCCCTCCCTGCGAGCCTCCCGGCCTTCTCGCCCTTGGCGGCGATCAGGATGGGAGGCGGCTCGTCGGGGAGCGTGTAGATCCGTGCGTTCTCCACGGTGTAGTGGCGCCCCCGGTGGCTCTGGACGCCGCCACGCCACAGCAGCCGGATGAGCTCGATGGCCTCCTCCAGCATCTCGAGCCGGACGTCCACGGCGGGCCAACGGTCCCCGAGGATGTGCTCGTTGAGGTTCTCGCCGGTTCCGAGGCCGAGCAGGAAGCGGCCCGGCATCATCGCGGCCGAGGTGGCCGCTGCCTGGGCGATGATCGCGGGATGGGTGCGGATCAGGGGGCAGGTCACCCCGGTGCCGAGTCGCAGCCGTTCGGTGGTCGCCGCGATCGCGCCGATCACGTTCCAGACGAACGGGCTCTGTCCCTGCCGGTCGACCCACGGGTGGAAATGGTCGGAGATGAGCGCGAACCCGAAGCCCGTGTCCTCCGCCCGCTTCGCATAGCGGACGAGGTCGTTCGGCGGGTGCTCCTCGCTCGAGAGGGCGTATCCGAGCTTTGTCATGCTTGCCTTCCTTTCTCGCCTGACTCCGGCGAAAGCGCCTGACTCCGCGCGTCGTACCCGCCCCCCTGCCGGGACACACCGCCCAAGCCCCGAAGTTTGCCCACCAGCGGTTCGCGGGTACCGGCATAACAAGGGAGTCGCCGGAAGCGGCCCCGTGCCCGCGACGCGCCCGCATCGCCCAAGGAGGCCACGTGAGGGTTGGCGTCATCGGATTGGGGCACGTCGGACTGGTGTCGGCGGCCTGCTTCGCCCATCTGGGGCACGAGGTCGTCGGCGTGGACGCGGACGCCGAGCGCGTGGAGGGGCTCCGCCAGGGGCGCCTGCCGTTCTTCGAACCGGGTCTCGCCGAGCTCCTCGAGGAGGGGCTTTCGTCGGGGCGCCTCCGGGTCCGCGAGGAGGTCGAGGCGGCCGTCCGGGCGTCGCCGATCGTCCTCATCTGCGTCGGGACGCCCTCGCGCCCCTCGGGCGAGGCCGACCTCGTGCAGGTCGAGCGACTCGCGCGGGAGATCGCCGGCCACCTCGAGGGCTATCGGGTGCTGGCGGAGAAGAGCACCGTCCCGATCCGCACCGCCGACCGCATCGCCCGTACGGTCAGCCGGTCGGCGGGAGATCGCCCCTTCGACGTGATCTCGACGCCCGAGTTCCTCCGTCAGGGTTCGGCGATCGCCGACACCCTGGAGCCGGACCGGATCGTGATCGGTTCCGGCTCCCGGCGCGCCACCGATATCGCCCTGCAGCTCTACCGGCCGATCATCGAGCGGTCAGGCTGCCCGGTCATCCTGACGGACGTCGGCACGGCCGAGCTCATCAAGCACGCGTCGAACGCGTTCCTCGCCACCAAGATCTCCTTCGTCAACGCCCTGGCGGAGGTCTGCGAGCGAACCGGCGCGGACGTCGACGACGTCGCCCGCGGGATGGGCCTAGATCCCCGGATCGGCCCCGCCTTCCTGCGCCCGGGGATCGGGTACGGGGGATCCTGCCTCCCGAAGGACGTGGCAGCGTTCCAGGCGCTCGCCGAACAGGTCGGCACCGGCTTCCGGCTGCTGGCGGAGGTGCAGGCGATAAACGAACGCGGCCCGGCCCGGGTGGTCGAGAAGCTCCGGCAGGAACTGTGGCATCTGGAGGGAAAGGCCGTAGCCGTCCTCGGCCTGGCGTTCAAGCCGGGCACCGACGACCTCCGCGGGGCGCCCTCGCTGAAGCTCATCGAGGCCCTTCAGGCCGAGGGCGCGGACTTGGTCGCCTTCGACCCCGTGGCGATGCCGGCGGCCAAGCATGTGCTCTCGAACGTCCGGTTCGCCTCCAGCGCGCTTGAGGCCGCCACCGGTGCGGACGCGGCGGTCTTCGTCACGGATTGGAACGAGTTCCGGGGGCTCGATCTCGACGCGCTGCGAGCGGCGATGAGGCTTCCTGTGATCGTCGACGGCCGGAACCTGTTTCGACCGGAGGAGATGCGCCGGGCCGGGTTCGCCTACCACTCGATCGGACGGGTCCCGGTGGGGCTCTGATGGCACTCGAGCGAACCGATCGGGTGCTCGTCACGGGAGGGGCCGGCTTCATCGGATCTCATCTGTGCGAACGGCTGCTGCGCGACGGCCTCGACGTCATCTGTTTGGACAACTTCCTGAGCGGGACTCGTTCGAACGTCGAGCACCTGCAAGGCCAGGTCGGGTTCGAGCTCGTGGAGCATGACATCAGCGAGCCGTACCGGCCGGCAGAGCGAATCGGCGCCGTCATGCATCTCGCGTCACCCGCCAGCCCGCGTGCTTATCAGACGTACCCGATCGAGACGATCCGCGCCGGCACGATC
>JACDCJ010000066.1 GCA_013817655.1 Actinosomnolentus pattersoniae (SeqCode) | reverse complement strand
GCAGAGGATCCGGTACTTCCGCTATGTGTGGCCGCGGGCAGAGAGCGCTATCTACCGGGAGGTGAAGCGGCTCGCGACCATGGGGTTGATCGCGGCGGAGCGCCTGTACGTCGGTAAACGCCCGCGGACCATGTACTCCATGACCGAAGAGGGCCGGCAAGTGCTTCGGGAGTGGCTCGCCACCCCGGTGTCCCCGTTCACCATGGACTTCGAGGCGATGATCCGGCTCTTCATCGCGCCACTGGGGACCAAGGAGCAGATCGTCGCCACGCTGCAGCAGGTTCGTAGCGACGCCCAGGAGATGCTGCGTTTCGGCGGCCAGGTGAAGCGCGAGTTTCTGGACGGCCGGGCGGCCCTGCAGGACCAGGTCCATATCCGGGCTCTCGCCGTCGACTTCTTCGTGAGCCTTCTCAGGACGGTTGACAGCTGGGCCGAGCGCACGCTCGCAGAGATCGAGGCGTGGGAGGACCTCTCTCCGGACGGTAAGAACGAAAGAGGGCTCGAGATCTTCGCAAACCTCCCGGTGCCAACTCCGGATGAGCCCTCCGATCGAACGCCCGTACCGCCCCGCACTCAGAGGCGACGGCGATCGTACTGAACCTGCGAATCTCTGGACCGCTCCGCTTGCCTAGGTCCTACGCTACGGGTCGGGCTTCGACGGTAGCCCGCACCACGCCGCTTCGCGTGGGCCGGTAGAGTCGGGAACGAAGGGACTTGGAAGGGCTATGGAGGTTGTCGTGAAGGAGAACGACGGCGACCGTATCGAGTCACTCGCCCAGGATCCCACTGGCGCTGGGGCTCGGCGCCGTCTGTGTGAGGAACTCGCTCAAAGCTAGGGCGCGGCCCTCGGCGCGCGTGTGGATTCTGTACGTGCCCGGGGTGGGATTCGAACCCACACGGCCCTCGAGGGGCCCAGGGTTTTTAAGACCCTCGCGTCTCGCCATTCCGCCACCCGGGCTCGACGTCAGGATACGCCTCGGTAAGGCTGAGGTTCCTTGTGTGGGGTACCTCGCGGATCCATCGGGCGGGCTCGCACACGCCGTTCGCGAAGATTTGGAACCTTCGAGGCCGCTTCTTCGTCCTTTGAGCGGATGTGCTTGCACGCCCCTGTACACTGCGCGCAGTGAGGCGGTGATGAGGCGAGGGAACCAACGCACGCTTGCCCTCGCGCTCGTCCTTGGGGCGGCGCTCGCGGCGTCCTGCGCCCCCGTGGGGGGCGGGGTCGACCCCACGGTTTCCTCAGGCGAAGACGACTTCGGCGCCGCGATCGCGCTCTCCGTCTCGGCCGAGGCGATCTACCTCGTGGACCCAGAGACCGGCCGGCGGAGGCTCGTGGCCGACGGCCTCCGGGACTTCCAGGCCGGGTACGCGGCGTGGGCCAGCGACCATCGCCGTCTGGCCTACGGAAACGGCGGCATCTACGTCGTCGATACCGCCCTGGCGGAGGAGACGCTGCTTATCGATGGGCCGGCGATCTCCATGCCGGCCTGGAGCCGAGACGGCAAGCGAATGGCCTACGGCGACGGCCTATCGTTGTGGATCACCTCGGCGGACTCCGAGGAGCCCGCCCGACTACAGCTTCCCGAGACCGTCGCACCGATCGGCATGACATGGCGCCCCGGGGACGGGATCGTCTTCCAGGGTCTGGCTCTCGACTGCACCACGTCCCTGGGATGCGTTTCCACCGAGCAGAGCGAACTGTTCTGGATCGCTCCGGACGGAACTGGCCTGCGTCAGATCACCCACGTTGGGCACGCCGAGAATCCCAAGTGGTCCCGGGACGGCAGCAGCATCCTCTTCGTGCGGCGCCTGGGAGGAAAGGACGGTGCCCGGAGCACCGAGCTGTGGCAGGTCAACACGGACGGGACGGGGCTGAAGCAGGTGCTTCGGCTGTTCGACGTGGTTGCAGCGGACTGGTCACCCGACGGTCAGACGCTCGCCGTGCTTCGCAAGGGCGAGGAGGCTCGCACCCTTCAGCTCTGGACGGGGGATGCCGATGGATCGAACCTGCGGCCTCTCGGCACGGCGGTCCCCGGCACCCACGCCACGATCGACTGGTAGCGGTCACCCGTTCAGGTCGTCGCCCTGCTCCTCTACAACCACCCGTTCGATGACTACGGGTTCTCTCGGGCGGTCGTTCGACCCTCGAGGCAACCCGGCGATGGCGTGCACGGCGTCCATCCCCTCCCGAACCCGGCCGAAGATGGAGTAGGCCTTGGGAAGCCGCTGCCCCTTCGGCCCCTCGACGACGAAGAACTGACACCCGTTCGTGTCCGGCCCCGCGTTCGCCATGGCAACGGTTCCGGGCTCGTACCTCAAGTCGTTGTCCAGTTCGTCCTCGAACTCATAGCCGGGGCCCCCCCCACCGGTTCCCTTGGGGTCCCCGCCCTGGATGACGAAGCCGGGGACGACCCGATGAAACGTCAGCCCGTCGTAGAACCCCCGGCGGGCGAGGAACACGAAGTTGTTGACGGTCCGCGGCGCCTCGGCCGCGTAGAGGTCGATCGAGATCGTTCCGTGACGGGTCTCGAGCGTCGCCCGGTACTGCCGGGCCGCATCGATCTCCATCTCGGGCGCACGTGGATACGTCGGTCTACCGCTCATTGAACGCCTCCCCTAAGAAGGCCGGGACATCATGTTCCCCGGATCGCCAGGCTCTCGATGTACACGGAGTCCACGGGCGGCCCGTCCGTCGCTCCTGCCTGAATCGGAAGGTTCCCGATCCTCTCCACAACGTCCAGGCCGGACTTGACGCGCCCCACGACGGCGTACTCGGCCGGGAGCCCGGAGTCCTCACCCGTCACGACGAAGAACTGGCTGCCGGCGGTGCCGGGCGCCTCCGCCTGCCCCTTCGCCATCGCGACCACGCCCTTCGTGTACGCCGTGTCCGCGGGTGGCGGATCGACCGTCTGATAGCCGGGTCCCCCCGACCCGTCTCCGTTCGGGTCCCCGCCCTGGATGACGAAGCCCGTCGCGACCCGATGGAAGGTGAGCCCGTCGTAGAACCCCCGGCCGGCCAGGAACACGATGCTGTTCACGGTGTTCGGGGCCGTCGAAGGGTCGAGCTCCATCTCGAACGTCCCGCAAGACGTCTTGACGGTCGCCGTGTAGGTCCTGGCCGGATCGATCGTCATCTCCGGTGGCTGCGCGAACGAGGGTCTCTCACCGGAGGCGGCATCCGGAACTTCGGCGTCGCAGGCGACGGCCTGCGGTCCTGGGGAACTCGACGAGGGGGTAGGGGTGGCGCCGGCGGCCGGGCTGACCTCGTCTCCCCCCCGCAAGAGGACCCAGGCTCCGAAGCCGAGCCCCGCGGCCGCGAACGCGATCCCGACCGTCGCCGCGAGGATTCGCTGCCGCCGCCTCTTGCGGCGCTCCGCCGCTCGTCGGGCGGCGAGCTTCGCTAGCTGTCTGTCTCGGGTTCGACGGCTGGACATGATGGGACGGGACAGCCTATCGGCCGTCGAGCTCCCCGACCATGCGGGATGCGAGCCCGTCGAGGATGTCCGTCTCCGACACCACGGCCTGCGAGAAGCCCCAGCGCTGCATGACGCTCACGAGGATGGTCGCACCGGCCGGGATGACGTCCTCGCGGCCAGCGGCCATCACCGGGAGCGCTCGGCGCTCGGCCGTCGTCATGTCTGAGAGCAGCCGAAAGACCCGTTCGGCGTCTCCGCGTGGGAGCGAGGAACGGTGCAGCCGCTCCGGGTCGTACCCCGGGAGCGCGAGCGCAATTGCCTGGACCGTCGTTGCCGTCCCAGCGACCGCGACCAGCGTGCGCGCGTCGTGGACCGCCACCCTGTCCTCCACATCGCTCAGGGCCTCGGCTACGGCCCGCTCCATCGCGGCGAGCTCGTCGAAGGACGGCGGATCCGTCCGGACGAAACGCTCCATCAGCCGGACGCTGCCAATCTGGGCGGAGTGGACGCCCGAGGGGCCGCGATCCCCAAGGACGAACTCGGTGCTGCCGCCGCCGATGTCGACGACGAGGTAGGGATCCGGGGCGTCCAGGCCGCGCGTCGCCCCCTGGAAGGTGAGACGGCCCTCTTCGTCCCCGGAGAGGATCTCCATCGGCTCACCGGTGAGCTTGCGGACCGCATCCGCGAGTGCCTCCCTGTTCGAGGCGTCGCGCACGGCGCTCGTGGCGGCGAGATGGACGCGCTCGGCGCCGAGCGCCCGCGAGCGCCGGCAGTATCGACCGAGAACCGCGACCGTGCGGCGAAGCGCCTCCGCCGCCAGACGTCCGGTTCTATCCACGTCCTGTCCGAGCCTGGTGATCACCATGTCCCGGGCGAGCTCGACCACCTCCTCCTCCCCCTTCGATGCCCGGACGACGAGGAGGCGGATCGAGTTCGTCCCGAGATCGATCGCGGCCAGGCGCCGGCCGGGACGCTCGTAGTGCACCGGTTCCGACGCCGCCAACCGCTTGGCCACCCAGCGGCCGATCGGGTCACGGCCTCCGCCGATCGTGTACGCGTAGTGCGCGTGGAGGCACTTGACGCCGCGAGCGGCGCCGCCGACGCCACCCCAGCTCCCGGCTTCCGCAAGGTGCGTTCCCCGCTCCGCGGCGTACTGCTCGTGCGCGCGGCGAAAGCGCACCCGAAGCACGGGGTCGGCCTCCACCGCTTCGTCCAGACGCTTGATCCACCCGGCGGATTCCAGCCGCGAGACGGCCTTCACGGTCTCCGGGCACGTGAGCCAGTAGAGGGTCGGAAACGGCGCTCCTCGCTCGTCGACGGGGTGGTTGCGGATGACGAGGGGGTGCCCGGAGGCACAACGGGCGACCACGGTGAATGGAACGGAGGGCTCACGCCCAAGCTGGGCCGAGACGTCCCGGCGATCGGTGGCGCTTGCTATTTGCGCTTGTTCTCGACCGCGCGGCGGTAGTCGACGAGGCGCTCCTCGGACTGCCGCATGAAGCGCTTCAGCTTCTGCTCGAACTCGGGGTCCTTGCCGCGGTGCCGCTGAACACTCGGAGAGGGATCCTGCAGAGCCTTGATCGAGAGGTCGATCTTGCCGTCTTCCTTGATGGCGACGACCTTGGCCTTGATCTGGTCCCCCACCCGGATGTGGTCCTCGACGTTCCGGACGTAGTTCCGGTCGATCTCGGAGATGTGGACCAGGCCGAGCCGGCCGTCTTCGAGCTGGAGGAATGCCCCGTACGGGGCTACCCGCTGCACGGTCGCCTCCACGACCGCTCCGACCTCTACCTCTGCGATGTGTGCTCCTTTCCGAGAGAGAGCAACCGATGGGGGACGATTCGCACTATCCCACCGGCCCCCTGACCTCGTCAACCGCGAATGTCCGATGGCGTGCCCGACCGTCGGCGGCGCAGCCCTCGAAGGACACGGAGGTTCTCTCGCATCGTGCGCTTGGTCCGTTGTGGAACGAGGGGTGGGCGCTTGAGTCGGGGCAGCGCGAAGGCGACAGCGCCGCCGACGAACGCCAGGAAGGCAACGGTGACCAGCAGCCGAGCCACCCAAAGGGGCATCAGGCCGTCGAGCGCACGGGCGCCCGCCTGCGAGAGGAAGGCGAGCGCGACGATGCCGAGGACCGCGCCGCCGACAAGCGCCGCGGCGCCCTGCACGCGAGCGAGAACGGCCTCACGGATCTCCTGGCGGGCGAGCTTCGTCTCCTTTCGGACGAGCCCCTGCAGCCCGCCGGCGATGGAGGCCGCCCGCCCGGCGGTCGAACGCTCCGCCGGTCCCCCCCCGGCATCGGCGGGCCCGGCCGGCGCTTCGTGGTCGTGCAGGCTCGGAAGGGTCTGCCCGCTCGCGACCGTGTCCGCGCCGGTCGAGGGGGCAGCGCCGGGTTCGAACCTCACGCGGACGTCCTGCTCGGACATGCGCTCCTCCACCTCGGCCCCGCGGCGAAGGACTCGTTCGTCCCCTTCCGTGAGCGGGGGCTCGAGCGAGAGGCTCCGTGGCCACAGCCGGTTCACGAGCACCACGTTGATCTCGGCCGAGTAGAGCATCAGCGTGGCCCCGAGATAGAGCCAAGCGAGGAGCCCGATCACGAGGCCGAAGAACCCGTAGGTGTCACTCGCTCCCTGGACCTGATTGTTCACGTAGTAGCCGCCCAGGACCTGCGCCGCCCCCCACAAGATCGACGCTACGGCGGCGCCGGGGAAGACGTCCCGCCAGGACAGGTCGCGGTCGGTCAGAACGCGGAACGAGAACAGGAACACGCCGAAGTTCAGAGCCAGCGAGCCCACCAGGCCGAGCAGCTTCAGGGGAAAGAACTGACCTCCCGCCGTGCCCAGCCCCGCGAGGACCGTCGAGAGCAGGGTCATGGATCCGAGCAGGGCGAGCATGCCGAGCCCGCGCAACCTGGACTCGACGAAGGTGGGACGCTGCTTCTTCGGCACGTCCCAGATCTCGTTCATGGCGTTCTGCGCCGCCTGCGTGACGCCGAGGCCTCCCCAGAGCGCCCCGACGATGCCGATGGCGAGGGCGACCCCGCTTCCGCTGATGGTGTGGATGTTCTTCTGGATGTCGTCCCCGATGATCGGGAACTGCGCGAGCGCCGAGTCCTGGATCGATTTCGCGAGGCCGGAGTCCGGTCCCAGGAAGAGTGTGAGGAGGGTGAAGAGGACGAGGAGCAGCGGGAAGAGCGAGAAGAACCCGTAGTAGGCGATCAGCGCGGCGAGGTTCCCCGCCTTGTCGTCTCCGAACTTCTTGAGCACGGCGAAGGGGAACGCCAGCCACCTGCGGCCCTGCTGGAACCGGTCGGCGCGGTCGAGAAGGCCGGCGATCCCTCCCTTCTTCTGGGGAGGCGCGTCCTTCGTCTTCTCCGCGCTCGCCTCGGTCATCGGAAGGAAGCGTACCCGTCCGGGGCCGGATCACCGTGCCCGGGGCCGCGACTTGGACTTCTTGCCCCGCATCCGCTCCAGGCGCTCGCAAGGAGTGGGCTCGCCGGTTCGGGTCAGCAGTCCGGAGGCGTTGCCACGCCGCTCTTCGGCACTACAACGAAGGCGATCTCTCCCGGGCGGACCATGCCCAGGCATTCGCGGGCGATGCGCTCCAGGTACTCCGGATCGTACAGGCGGCGGATCTCCTCCTCCAGCTCGGAGTTCTGGCGCTCCAGGGCCCGCGCCTGTTCCTCCAGCTGCGTCAGGCGGTCGCGTTGCGCGAGATAGGAGCGGAGGGGCACCACGAGGTAGAGCAGGAGCGCCGAGACGACCAGGACCAGCACGGCGGCCCTCGGCGTGAGTCGGATGCGGGCTCGTCGCGCGGGTGCCTGCAGCGAGCTGTCCGTGTTCATGGGGCGCCCTGATGACTCCGGCCCGGCGTCATGACGTGGGCACCGGAACGGTGGCGGCCCGCGCGTACGGTTGCCGGCCCGCGTAGCGAGCCGTCTCGCCGAGGATCTCCTCGATCCGAAGGAGCTGGTTGTACTTCGCGGTTCGCTCCCCGCGAGAGGGCGCTCCGGCCTTGATCTGTCCCGCGTTCGTCGCCACCACGAGGTCGGCGATGGTCGTGTCCTCCGTGTCCCCGGAACGGTGGCTGACGACTATCCCGTACGAGCTCTCCCTCGCGAGCGCCACGACGTCGAGCGTCTCCGTGAGGGTTCCGATCTGATTCACCTTCACGAGGATCGCGTTGGCAGCGCCCTCGTCGATCCCGCGCTCGAGCCGCTCGGCGTTCGTGACGAACAGGTCGTCGCCAACGATCTGGAGTCGGTCATCCAGCGCCTCCGTCATGGCCGTCCAGCCGTCCCAGTCGTCTTCCGCCAGAGGATCTTCGATCGAGACGATGGGGAACGACTCCAGCAACGCCGTGTAGAACGCGATCATGTCCGTCGACGACCGCTCCTCCCCCTCGAGCCGGTAGACGCCGTCGGAGAAGAACTCGGAGGCCGCCGGATCCATGGCGAGCGCCACCTCCGTTCCCGGCTCGAGGCCGGCGGACCGGATCGCGCCGACTATCAGATCGAGCGCCTCCCGCGCCGTGTCGATCTCCGGCGCGAAGCCGCCCTCGTCGCCCACCCCCGTGCTCAGGCCCTTGGCTCGCAACCCGGCCCGGAGCGCCGAGAAGATCTCCGCGGTCCAGCGCACGGCCTCGGAGAACGACGCGGCACCGAGGGGGGCCAGCATGAACTCCTGGAGCTCGAGCACGTTGTCGGCATGGGCGCCGCCGTTGATCACGTTCATAAGCGGAACGGGAAGGAGGTGCGCGTTCGGCCCGCCCAGGTATCGGAAGAGAGGCAGCCCGAGCGAAGCGGCGGCGGCCTTGGCGACGGCCAGGGACACCCCGAGGATGGCGTTCGCCCCGAGCGCGGACTTACCGGCGGTCCCGTCCAGGTCGCACATGATGCGGTCGATCTCCCGCTGATCGAGCGCGTCCACCGCCTCGAGCTCGGGGGCGATCTGCTCCTCGACGTTCTGGCAGGCGGTGACGACCCCCCTCCCACCGAATCGCTTCTGATCGCCGTCGCGCAGCTCGATCGCCTCGTGCCGCCCGGTGGATGCACCGGAGGGAACCGCGGCCCGGCCGAGGCTGCCGTCGGCGAGCCGCACGTCGACCTCCACCGTCGGGTTTCCCCGGGAGTCCAGGATCTCGCGCGCGATGATCTCGTCGATGACCGTCATGGCCGCCCGATTCTAGGGCCGCGGACCTGCGAAGTCTGGGATCTTGGCGTTCTCAGCGGGCGGCGCGGAATCGGGCGAGGAGCTCGTCTGTGGACAGGCCGTCCAGCCCGACTCCTTCCGCGAGCGCTCCCGCCTTCATCCGATCGAAGCGCTCGGCGAAGCGCCTGGTGGCCTTCCGCAGGGCGGTTTCGGGGTCGACGCTCAGGCGCCTGCCGAGGGCCGCGACCGCGAACAAAAGGTCCCCGAGCTCGTCCTCGGCTCGCTCCGGCGGCGCCGACTCGAGCTCGCCGAGTTCTTCCCGGACCTTCGCGACCGCCTCCTCGGACGTTCTCCAGTCGAATCCCCATCCCGCGGCGCGACGCTGAACTTTTGCCGCCCGGGCCAGCGCGGGCAGGCTCGCCGGGATCTCGTCGTCGACCGGATGGTCGCGGCCCTTCTCCTCGCTCTTGATGCGCTCCCAGTTCACGAGCACCTCGGCGGAGGAGTCGACCTTGACGTCGCCGAA
>JACDCJ010000207.1 GCA_013817655.1 Actinosomnolentus pattersoniae (SeqCode) | reverse complement strand
TTCGCATCGGAAACCATGTCGTACAGGTACTGCCAGACCCCATTCTCTTGCCTCTCGAGGACGAAGGCGATGCCTCTCATCGTTTCCCGGGGAAACGTCAACTCGACCACCTCGCCGTTCGATGGTCGCGTTGGGTCGGCAACCATGAGCTCCGGCCGCATCTCGGAGGAAGGATCGGCCGGTCCCTCGGGGACAGAGGGAACCGGAGAACCCGGGGATGATGCCCCGCAGCCCGGCGCCAGCAGGGAGGCGATGAGCGCAGCTACCAGCGATAATGTGCGCATCATCGCTCGTTTCGACGTGGGCCGGTCGTTGATGGTTCCTGCCAGGGTGGATCCGTCAGGAAGGTCTCATGCCGCTCCGGGTCGATCCTAGCGCGACCGCTTCGTGCGAAACGAGATCCGAACCGGGACTCCGTCGAAGCCGAAGGCACGCCGCAGCCGGTTCTCGAGGTACCTTCGATAAGCGTTCCCCGGAACGGTGGCGCCGAAGAGAACGAAGCTCGGCGGCCCGGCGCTGACCTGCGTGCCATAACGGATGCGGCCCACCCCGCGGGGCGGCGGGTAGGCGGCCAGGGCAGCTTCGATCTCTCGGTTGACGGCCGCCGTGGGGACCCTGCGACTCCATGCCTCGTGGACGGCGAGAAGGGTCGGCACCACCCTCCCCAGGCCCATCCCCCGCAGCGCCGATGTCCGAACCACCGGCGTGCCCGGAAAGATCTCCAGCCGGCGGCCGAGATCGCGAAACAACCGATCCCGCTCCTCGCTCGGGACGAGGTCCCACTTGTTGAGTACCGCGACGAGGCCTCGGCCAGTCGCCGCAACGTGCGCCGCGATCCGCTTGTCCTCCGACGTGACTCCCTGGGACGCGTCCACCACGAGGATCGCCACGTGGGAGCGCTCGATCGCCCGCAGCGAGCGCAGAAGTCCGTAATACTCCAGGCCCTGGGTCTTGACCTGCCGGCGCAGACCGGCGGTGTCGATGAACCGCAAGGATCTTCCGTCGATGGAAACGACCGAATCGACCGCATCCCTCGTCGTTCCCGGCGCCTCGTGAACCACCGCTCGCTCCTCCCGCACCAGCCGGTTGAAGAGCGAGGACTTGCCGACGTTCGGGCGACCGACCAGACAGGTGCGAAGCTCGGCTTCTACATGAGGTTGAGAGCCCGCTCGCGGGATCCCCTCGACGATCCGGTCGAGTAGGTCCCCGGTCCGGCGTCCGTGCAAGGCCGAGACCGGCATCGGATCGCCGAGTCCGAGCTTCAGGAACTCCGCGGAGTTCCTCTCGAGGGCTTCGGAGTCGCACTTGTTGGCTACGAGCACGACGGGTGCTTCACCCCGCTGGAGCCGTCCCGCGAGGACCGCGTCCTCCTCCGTCACCCCCGTCTGCGCGTCGACCACGAGGAGAATGAGATCGGCGTCCTGCACCGCGCGGTCGGCCTGGCGGGCGGCCTGGGCCTCCACACCTGTGGCCCGAGAGGCGAATCCGCCGGTATCGGTCAGGAGGAATGAGTGGCCGTCCCATCCAACCTCGACCTCCACGCGATCTCGAGTGACGCCGGGGAGCTCGTCCTCGATGGCGATCTTGCGCCCGGCGAGCCGGTTGAGAAGGGTGGACTTGCCGACGTTCTGTCGGCCGATGACCGCGACGCGCGGGAGGGGGTCCGAGATCGGAGCGTCGTGCTCCAAGGGGGGAACCTCCCCTATCGCCATCCGGGCACCGGGTTCCAACGTCGATCGGGCGATCCTGAGGGCCCGACGGAACGTCTCCTCTCGCCCGAGTTTCGTCGTGTCGAGCACCGTGGCGCCGGGCGCCGGTTCCAGGGGAGTCGTGCGCGCATCGAGCTCATCCCGGCGGGTGACGATCTCCGTCAGCTCGCCGTCGACCGCACCTCCCGTTTCCGTCGCGGTCCTGCGCTCCAGGGCACGGCGTTGGGTGCGGGTGCCCGCCGTGGCCGAGATGAAGATCTTGACATCGGCCTCCGGGAACACGGCCGTGCCTATGTCCCTCCCCTCCATCACCGCGCCTTCTGCCCCCAGGGCTCGTTGACGCCTTCGAAGCACATGTCGTAGGCGCGGGTGCCCGGACACCTCGGACACCACCTTCTCGACATCCGGAAGCATCAGGGCAGGGTCGGGCGCATCTCCGTCGATGAGGAGCGACGGAGGCGTGCCGGTACCGAGCTGAAACCCAAGCCTCTCGGCGATGGCCGTGAGCCCGTCCTCATCGCGTACATCAACCGATTCATCCAGCGCTCGCCTCGCGACCGCACGGTACATCAGGCCGGTGTTCACGTACGGAAGGCCGAGTTCGGTGGCGAGTCGCTCGGCCAGGGTGCTCTTCCCCGCCCCGGCCGGTCCGTCTATCGCGATGACTGGACGGACAACTCCCGACGCCGTTTCTTCCCTCACGCCGCAAGCATGGCAGGCTGGCACGTCCGCTCGCGGATAAGTCGCCAGGTTGAGGGTTTCACGTGGAATAGATTGGAAGCGCTGATGGCCGAATTCTCGCCCTCCACGTCAGGTCGACGCTTAACCGGAACCCTCGGACCCCAGCAACCTGCCTCGTGCATCATCGCCGCGGCCGGGGGGACGCGGTGGCGAGGCCAGCCGTCGAGTGCAGCGTCCGAACCTCCTCCGACGTCAGGGGCCGCACCGCCCCCGGGGGCAGGGACTCGAGTCGGACCCCGTCGATGCGAACGCGCACGAGGCGTCGCACCGGA
>JACDCJ010000206.1 GCA_013817655.1 Actinosomnolentus pattersoniae (SeqCode) | reverse complement strand
CGGATGAGGCGAGCCAAGCGCGAGCTGCGCTCGCGCATGCGAGATGAACGAGCCGCGATCCCGGAAACGGCTCGCGTCGAGATGGCGAGCGCCGTGGAGCGACGGCTGTTCGCGCTGCCGGAGCTTCTCTCCGCCGGCACCGTCATGGCGTTCTCTTCCTTCGACTCGGAGATCTCCACGAGGGACATCATCTCGCGCCTGCTCGGCAGCGGCCGCCGGGTACTGCTGCCCTACGTCGACGATGCAGGCCTCGAGGCGGCCGAGGTGACCCTGAGAGAGCCGGCACGGGCCTCCGGCAGAGGGCCGGCCGAGCCACCGAGGCGGACGCCGGTGCCGCCGGAGGCCATCGACGCGGTGATCGTCCCCGGCCTGGCCTTCGATCGTTCCGGGTTCCGGCTCGGATACGGCGGGGGCCATTACGACCGGTTCCTGCGACGCCTTCCCGACCGGAGCCACCGCGTGGGGATCGCCTTCCACCCGCAGGTCATCGAGCGGGTGCCGCGCGGCCCCGGCGACGAGCGCCTCCACCTCGTCGTCACCGACCGGGAGACGATCGATTGCCGGACGGTAGCCCCATAATCGATGCGCATGCCGGACCGGGACACCTCGCTTCGACGGAACGTCGCCCCCACCCGCATGCTCGCGGTGCGAGACGGCCGGTGGTCCGAATGCCCGGACAGCCTGGCGACCGAGGAGCCGCTCGAGATCCGGGCCGGCGGGCCCGGCCAGGACCCCGTCAGCGTGGCGGTGACCATGCGGACGCCCGGTCACGACTTCGAGCTGGCCGTCGGTTTCCTCCACACCGAAGGGCTCATCGCCGGACATGACGACGTCGCCTCGGTCGCCTACTGCGAGGTGCCGGACGGCGAGCAGCGGTACAACGTAGTCACCGTCGGACTGAGGCGGGCGTTCGACGCCGCGGGGATGCGGCGCAACTTCTACGCGACCTCCAGCTGCGGCGTGTGTGGAAAGGCGTCCCTGGACCAGGTCGAGGTCCGTTGCGACCGCCTCGCCCCCGGGCCGACCATCTCGACCTCGGCGATCTTGCGCATGCCGCAGGACCTGCGTCGCGCACAGCTCCTGTTCGAGCGCACGGGCGGGCTCCATGGGGCGGCGCTCTTCGACCCCGGCGGACGCGTCGTGGCGGTGCGGGAAGATGTAGGGCGCCACAACGCGGTCGACAAGCTGATAGGCCAGGGAGTCCTTGCCGGCGATCTCCCCCTCTCGGAGCGGGTCCTGCTGGTATCCGGCCGCGCGAGCTTCGAGATCGTGCAGAAGGCGGCGGTCGCGGGCATCCCGGTCGTGTGCGCGGTGTCGGCGCCGTCGAGCCTCGCGGTCGAGGCCGCCGAGCGCTTCGGGATGACCCTTGTGGGGTTCCTTCGTGACCGCGCGTTCAACGTGTACTCCCATGGCGAGCGCATCGAGCGGTCGGCGCGGGTTCGGGATTCCTGACAGAACGCACGGACCGCGAGAAGATGAGCCTGTGCTTACAACCGGTTGGAGGATCGGTCGGATCGGCGGAGTCGAGATCCGAGCCGACCCGTCGCTCCTCCTGATCGCGGGCCTGATCACGTTCAACCTCTGGGTGACTTTCTCCGGCCGGTTCCCGCACCTGTCCGCGACCGCTTCGGTGGCGCTGGCGGCGCTGACGGCAGTGCTGTTCTTCGCCTCCATCCTGATCCACGAGCTCGCGCACGCGGGCATGTCGAAGGCCCGCCAGATCCCGGTCCTCGGCATCACCCTGTGGATGTTCGGTGGCGCGACCCACGCGAAGGTGGAGGCGCGCGGCCCGGGCGACGAGTTCCTGGTCACGGTCGTCGGGCCGCTCTCGAGCGCCGCCCTCGGGGGCCTGTTCCTCGCGGTCCACGCGAGCGGCGAGGCGCTGGGAGGCCCGGCCGTGTTCCTCCTCGGCTACCTCGGCGCGATAAACCTCCTCCTCGCCGTCTTCAACCTGCTTCCGGGATTTCCGCTCGACGGCGGAAGGCTCCTGCGTTCCATCGTGTGGAAGGTGACCGGAAGCCTTCACCGCGCGACGCGGATCGCGGCGCGAGTAGGGCAGGGCGTCGCGCTGCTCATCGCGGGGGCCGGGCTATTCCAGGCGATCGCGAGAGGAAACCTGGTCCTTGCCCTGTGGCCCGCCCTGATCGGCTGGTTCCTCTTCCGGGCAGCGACGGACTCCCTCGCCGAGGAGGGGCGGCGCCTGCGGCTGCAGGGAACCCGGGCAGGCCAGCTGATGTCCTCGCCGCCTCCGGCCGTTCCTCCGGACCTGCCGGTCGGGACTGCGCTGGCCGGTCTCCTGTATGGGCACGAAGGTGAGGCGTTTCCCGTCGTGGAGGACGGGTCCGTGCTCGGCTTCGTGTCGGAGGCCTCCGCTCGCGGCGTGGAGGCGGACCGGCCGGTCCGGGATGCGGTCTTTGGCTCCCGCGCCGCCGTCAAGGCCGGCCCCGAGGAGACCATGGACGTGGTGGTCGAGCGCATGGGTGAGCCCCCAAGCCGAACGGTGCTGGTGTTCCAGGGCGGCGCCCTGGTGGGCGTGATCGAGCCCGAAGATCTCGGCCGCTACCTCAAGCGCCTTCCGCGGACCCGCGTGAGCTGAGCTCTTTCGCGGCAACGAAGGCCTGCCCGGGAGGGCAGAAGGGGCGGAAGTCGCACCACCGGCAGTGGTCCCCCGGCGTGGCCTCGAACTCCCCCGCCGACATCCGCCGCAGCGCGCCGGCGACGCGATCCCTGGTCCTCGAGACGTCGTCGGCCGCGCGGCTGAC
>JACDCJ010000205.1 GCA_013817655.1 Actinosomnolentus pattersoniae (SeqCode) | reverse complement strand
ATCCCGTCATATCCCTGGACGTCGCTGTAGTTGAGCGGACTCGCGTTCATCCCGTAGTTGCGGATCCCGGTCTGCCCGTTCCCGGTGACGTAGGGCCCGACGGCGAAGGGATTCTCGCCGGCGGTCGGGACGAACCCGTACTCGAGGAGGTATTCGACCGCGGTGATGTCGCTGTAGCTCTCGCCCATGGCCCTGGCCTGCCCGTCGAGGGTGCTCGTCAGGCCCGAATCGGGGCCGCCGACCATCCGGTTCGAGATGGCGTGCGTGTACTCGTGTGCGATGACCGACATGTCGTAGTCTCCGTCCACGCACGGCGGGTAGAACCCGGCGGGGATGGGCTGCCACAGGTACATGTTGGTGATGCCCGGGATGCCGTCGTTCAGCGTGATCTGGTTCGCGTTGTCCCGGCCCAGGAAGCTCGGGTACCCCCCGGTGACGGCTCCGGCCTGCGAATTGCCGATCTCCGGGTCGACCTCTCGGCCGGCCGGATACGGTCCGGGGGGCGTAAGGCCGAAGTTGGAGTCCTGCATGTTGAAGTTCTCCTCGGTGAACCCGAGGAAGTAGGACCAGTCGTGCATCCGGTTGTGCATGGCGAACAGGTTGGTGGTCGCCGCGTCGATGTCGTTGCGCTCGGGGCTCGCGAACACCGTCTGCGAGCACTTCTCGTCCTCCCATTGATCCGTCCACGGGAAATCGTACTTGCGGTCGAGGGCGACGGGCCGGTACTGCTCGGCGGGTGTGAGTGGGCTCAGCCACGCCTCACCGCTGATCGCCGCGTTCCCCCTGGTGGTGAAGGTGGGAACGCCAGTGCGAACGTCATGGTCCCACGGCGCGCGGGCCGCGAGGTTCTGCAGCTCGCGCTCGCACCCCGGAACAGGGATGCCGTCCACCTCGTTGACCCAGCACCACAGCTCACGGGTGTCCACCGAGGAGAGGTCGAGTGGCGGGTTGGCCGGGAACACCCTCCATTGGGGCGGATAGGGGAATCCACCGCCCGCTGCGTCCTGGGTGAACCAGGCGCCGACGTAGTTGATCGGGGGTGCCGGGGGTGGGTCGTACTGGCACACCTCGGCCGCGTAGAGGCCGGGGTCGAGCACCGGGGGCGCGTAGTGGATGGCCTCCGGGCTGAAGAGCGTATCTGCAGTGGCCACGACCGTGCCGGGCGGGTGGTGAAGGTTGAGAACGATGTCGTCGGTGGGGAGCTCCCCGGAGGCCACCACGTCCACGGACTCGGTGCCCGCGGGAACGTCGAACTCATGAAGTATCCCGCACGGCGGGTTGGCCGCCGTGGTTCCCTGGAAGGTTCCGCTGGTCGGTTCCAGGGCCTGCGAGAGGTGGTTCATCCGATTCGTGCGGAACCAGATCTTGCCGCTTCGCCCGTCGACGTACGTCGTGTAGGCCTCGGCCTCCCCCGACTGGCCGAGGTTCAGGACGACCGCCTCGTAGGCCGGCCGTACGCCGCTGGTCGGCGTCGGAAGAGCGGTGAGACGTGCCCGCTGGGGGTAGGCGAGGCCCTGGACGTCGAACAGCGTCCAGCCGTTCTCCTCGCGCACGTTGGAGATGTCGCCATCGGTCACGATGAGTCCGGCGTTGGTCGCCGCCTTGAGCCACGCCTGCCTGGGCGTCAGGGTGGCGGCGGCGGGGGCGTTTCCGTCTCCCGCCGCAGAGGACGAGACGTAGGCGACCTTGCCGTCCTTGACCCCGATGGTGATGAGGCCGTCCTGCGTCGCAGCGAGGTTGCCGAAGCGCTGCCTGAAGATGACTGCGTGCCCGGTGGTTCCGGCCATCGGAGAGTCGTTGAGAAGCTCCAGGTTGCCCACTCCCCCATCCGATAGACGGAACAGCGCCTTGTTCGCGCTGATGAAGCCACGCGCCGCTTGGACCGCGTCGCCGGAGAGTCCGGTAGCCAGGAAGCCCCCGTACTTGATTAGCGACCGCGGCGTGCCGAAGCGGTTCCAGCGGGCGGTGGCGCCGAGGCCATCGACCAGCGCGAGCTGGGCGGCCGTCGGGGCCACCGTGCCCACGCGGGCGTCGAAGTCATCCAGTCCGGCCGGGAAGAGCTCCCCGCCGGAAGTCTCCAACTGGACCAGGCCGGATGCGGATCCCGGTACAAGAAGCGCCATCGACGCAAGCGCGACGGCAAGGACGACCAACGCCCAGCGGACGCGGGTCAGCACACGGCGAGAGGAGCGGAGGGGTGCGGGCACGTCTTCCTCCTTTAAGCTCGGGCAGCTGTCGGGGCGACGCGGGCAGTATAGGAGGCTCACCCGAAAGAGGCAAAGCAGGTTTGGAGAGCCTCCCCCGGCTCGAATCTGCTCCAATGAACCCCTCATGGAGGAAACCAAAGACAGCTTTCACATGTCCCCGGATGAGTTCCGGCGCCACGGCCGGGCGGTCGTGGACTGGATCGCCGACTACCTCGAGCGGATCGAGGGCTTCCCGGTCCTCTCCCGTGTCCGGCCGGGCGAGGTCCGATCGAGGCTGCCCGCCCATCCTCCCGCGACGGGCGAGCGGGTCGAGGCCATGCTGCGTGACGTGAGCGACATCCTCCTGCCCGGCATCACCCACTGGCAGTCCCCGAACTTCTTCGCCTACTTCCCGGCGAACAACTCGGGTCCGTCCATCCTCGGTGACCTCCTCTCCAGCGGGCTTGGAGTCCAGGGCATGCTGTGGGCGACCAGCCCGGCATGCACCGAGCTCGAGACGCACGTTCTCGACTGGGTGGTCGAGCTTCTCGGCCTGCCCGACCGCTTCCTCTCGAGCGGGCCTGGCGGCGGG
>JACDCJ010000065.1 GCA_013817655.1 Actinosomnolentus pattersoniae (SeqCode) | reverse complement strand
ATCTGGCCGAGCGAGCGTTCGTCTACCCGAGACACGCGGAGCAAGGAAGGACCGGTGGCTGAGGCCCCGGGCGGGGAGGTGGGCGGGCCGCGCACCTCGTCGTCCCCGCCGCAGGCATTGCTGGAGCTTGCCGTCGAGGCATGCCGAACCGCCGGCCGCGGGACGCTGGCCTTCGCGGAGCGCGGCGGATGGCGGGTGGCGGGGAAGTCAGGCGCCGACGACCTCGTCACCGACGCCGACCGGGCCTCCTAGAGGGCGATCCTGGATGTCCTGACCGCAGCCCGCCCCGGCGATGGCGTTGAGAGCGAGGAGGGTGCGGCCGCGGAGAGTTCGACCGGACTCACCTGGATCATCGACCCCTTGGACGGCACGACGAACTTCGTCTACGGGCGCCGGCGGTGGGCCGTGTCCGTCGCGTGTCGGGACGGCGAAGGCCACGAGCTGGTCGCGTGCACGTTCGATGTCTGCTCGGGAGAGACGTCCACCGCCGTGCGCGGTGCCGGTGCGTTCATGGACGGCGAACGGATCCGGGTGAACGGCGTCGAACGGCTCGACGCGGCCTTGATCGGGACCGGGTTCAGCCCCGACGCCGCTGTCAGGCGGCGGCAGGGAGCGCTGGTCGTCCGGCCGGCTGGACGGTTTCTTCGAGGTGCTGCCCGGCCCGTGGGACTGGGCGGCGGGTGCCCTCCTGGTGCGGGAGGCGGGAGGGATCCTGACGGTCGATCGGGGTCCGCTCGGCCAGCCGCAGGTGGTCGCGTCGGGGCCACTTCTCCACGCGGTGCTGCGGCGTGAGCTTGAGAGCATGCTCGCCGCCGACTCTCTGTGACGCGAAGTTGGGTAACGAGATCCGAAGGCTCCGGCCATGATTGCCGGCCCGTCATCGCGATCCCCTCCGAAGGACGGCGACGCGCTGGCGGCACTCCTCCTCGGTGACGTCACCGCGGGGCGTAGCGCTGTCGGATGCCCCACGCGATGCGAGCGATAGCATGGCGCCATGACAGCGATGGAGACCGTCGAGGCCTGGGACCGGAGCCTGCGGGCCGGGGACTGGCCGCCGGCTCGGGCGCTGCTGGCCGACGACGCGACGTACACGACGCTGGAGGCCCCCGAGGACCATCGGGTCGCCTGTACGAGCGCGGAACAGATCATCGAGTTGATGCGCTCGTGGAAGGGCCAACTTCCCGACGTCCAGGTCGTCGATTGGGAGGTCGTCGGCGACAAGGTGGTGGCGCGGCTGCACCAGCCCGCCTTCGGGGACGACGCCGACTGGTTCCAAGTGCTCGCGGTGCTGGATGGCCTGATAGCCGGGCTGGAGGACTACCCCGACCGCGAGTCCGCGCTCCATGCGGCGGGCCGCGGAATCTGAACGAGTCGCAAGAGCTGAGCTGGAACGGCTGCGGCCGACCGGCAGCCGAGGGATCGGGGCGATCGACCGGAAAGGGGTTGGGAGATGCCGGCCAGAGAGGGGATGCCGAAGACGATCGAGCGCTCGCCCGCCAAGGCCCGGCGCACGTGGGCGAAGACCCACGACAGCGCGGTCGAGCAGTACGGCGAGGGGGAGCGGGCCCACCGGACGGCGTTCTCGGCGCTCAAGCACTCATTCGAGAAGGTCGGGCACCGATGGGAGCCGAAGGAGGGGAAGGGCCCCTCGGACCCCCGGGCCAAACGGGGAGGGAAGGCCGCGCGCGAGGGGCGCGGCAAGACCTTCGGCGGTGTCGACTTCTACGGCAACACCAAGGCGGAGCTGTACGAGCGCGCGAGGAATCTCGACATCCCCGGGCGTTCCCGGATGTCGAAGGAGGAGCTGGCCGAGGCCATCGGGAAGAAGCAGTAGGCTTGCGCGAGACGCACCGGGAGGAGGGGCTATGCGCTTCGTCCAGACCATCTCGTTCACGTCGAGCCGGATCGAGGAGATCCAGGGCCTCAGCGAGGAGTTCGAGCGCGAGCAGGGCGATCGCGCGCCGGGCTACATACGTAGCTGGGTCCTCCGGGACCGCGACCGGGAGAATGCCTACATGATCTCGGTCGAGTTCGAATCCTACGAGCTGGCCATGGAGAACTCGGCCAGGCCCGAGACCGACGCCTTCGCGCGCAAGATGAGCGAGCTCGTCGACGGGCCGGTCACGTACGTCAACTACGACCTCATCGGCGGCGACTAGAGCCCAGCTACCCCTGCAGGACCCCGCTCCGCTAGAATCCAGCGACCGAGCCGGGCTGAATGAAGGAGCGCGAAGGTGGCGACGAGCGAGGCGATCGATCTCCTCTCGAAGGTACCCCTGTTCTCCGAGTGCTCGCCCCGGGAGATCGAGGCGATCTCGCGGACCGCGAAGGAGGTCTCCCACCGGGAGGGCGATGTCCTTGCTCGCGAGGGGGAGGCCGGCATCGGATTCTTCATGATCCTCGACGGGACGGCACTGGTCGAGGTGGGTGGCAGCGAGCGAGCCTCTCTCCGGGAGGGCGACTTCTTCGGCGAGATCTCGCTGCTCGACGAGGGACCGCGTACAGCCACGGTTCGGGCCGAGACGCCCGTTCGCCTGCTGGCGATCCCGGCCTGGACCTTCAAGGGCCTCCTCGAGCAATACCCGTCCATGGCGGTCAAGATGCTGAAGGTCGTGGCCGGCCGCCTCCGCGCCGCGTCCGAGGACGTCACCCACTAGCCTGCCGCTCGTGCCGCCCGTTCGCGGGTGGCGTGTAGCCTTTCCCAACGCATGAAACTCGGGCTCACGATCGGTGGTCCTCTGACGTCCCTCGGGGAACTGGCGAGGCGGGCCGAACGCGCCGGGTTCGAAAGCGTCTGGTGTGCCGAGACCGCGCGTACGGCCTTCGTCCAGTGCGCCGTGGCAGCTGTCGCAACCTCGGCGGTGAAGGTCGGAACCAACATCGCCCTCGCCTTTCCCAGAAGCCCGGCGATCACGGCCATGAACGCCCGTGACCTCGCTGAGCTCTCGGGTGGACGGTTCATTCTCGGCCTCGGGACTCAGGTCAAGCGCGTCATGGAACGTCGCTTCTCCGTGCCCTTCGAGCATCCTGCCGCCAAAGTGGCCGAGGCGATCGATGCGATCCATGCCGTGCTCCGGGCGTTCGGGGGAGAGCAGCCACGGCACGAGGGGCGCTTCTACTCCATCACGATGCCGCCCTTTCCCGGGGCCGGGCCGCCGCCCGAGCCGGTTCCGATCCATCTCGCCGCCGTCAACGAGCGAATGGCCGAGACCGCCGGGCGGTGTGCCGACGGGGTGCTCGGTCACCCTCTGACCAGTCCCCGGTATCTGAGAGACGTCCTTCGTCCGGCCGTCGAGCGCGGTGCGGCGGCCGCGGGAAGGAGCGCCCCGGACGTGGAGGTCACGACATCGGTCATCGTGCAGCTCTCCCGGGACCGAGATCAGGCTCGTCGCGAGGCGGCAGCGCAGATCGGCTTCTACGCGACAACCCGGACCTACCGGCCGGTCCTCGCCGTTCATGGGTTCGAGGGCCGGGTGGAGGCGCTTCGCCGGGCGTTCGCGACGGGAGACACGGAGGCGATGGTTCGGATCGCCCTTCCCATGGTCGACACGTTTGCCATCGCCGGGACGCCGGATGAAGCGCGCGAGCGGCTCGCGGGTTTCTCTGGGCTGGCGGACCGGCTCATCCTCGGAAGCGCCTGGGTTGGGCCCTCGGACGAGCGCATGCGCGAGAACGCGGAGATGATGCTCGAGTCGCTGGGGCCCGGCCCTGGCGCGCCCCTTCGAACTCCGCGTCAGTAGTCGGGCCGGCTCGGGACCTCCTGCCCAATGGAGCCGGATGGCACCTCGACCGGAGGCGCGGACGGAATGATGGCCGGCCCGGGCTTGACCTGGTCCTTCGCATCCTGACCGTTCGTCGCCGCCTTCTCCTCACGCTCCCTTCGAAGCTGTTCCTCGGACGGGATAGGCAGTTCCCCGTCGAGGAATTGAACAAGCTCCTTGCCCTCCATGACCTCTCGTTCCATGAGGACGCGGGCCAGCTTGTCCAGCATCTCGCGGTCCTTCGTGAGGATCTCCCGGGCCCGTTCGTGCGCCTCGTTCACGAGCCGCGCGAGCTCCTCGTCGATGACCTGCGCCGTGTCCTCGGACATCTCCCGTCCCTGGCCCGGGAAGAGCATCCGTCCGTCGTTCCCACGGAACCCGTTCTGCCCGAAGGAGAGGGGGCCGATCTTCGCGCTCATGCCGAACTCGGCGACCATCGAACGCGCGATCTCGGTGGCTCGTTCCAGGTCGTTCTGGGCACCGGTGGAGATCTGCCCGAAGCACAGCTCCTCGGCAGTCCGGCCACCCAGCAGGATGGCCAGCCGGTCCTTGAGCTCCGGCTCGGTCAGCAGGTATCGGTCCTCCAGCGGCCGCTGCATCGTCATGCCGAGGGCGCCCATGCCGCGCGGGATCACGGTGACGCGGTGGACGGGATCGGCGTTCCGCACACGCAGCGCCACCAGGGCGTGCCCCATCTCGTGGCTTGCGACGATCACCCGCTCCTTGTCCGAAAGCACTCGGCTCTTGCGCTCGAGCCCGGCAACCACCCGGTCGATCGCCTCCTCGAGCTCGGACATGCCGACCGAGTTCTTCTCCCGGCGAGCCGCCAGGAGCGCCGCCTCGTTCACCACGTTCGCGAGGTCGGCGCCTGTGAAACCCGGCGTTCGGGCGGCGAGCACGCGAAGCTCCACCGAGGGATCGAGGGCAACGCCCCGAGCGTGGACATTCAGGATGGCCTCCCTGCCCCGGAGGTCGGGGCGGTCCACGACGACCTGGCGGTCGAACCGTCCGGGCCGCAGCAGGGCCGGGTCGAGGACGTCCGAGCGGTTGGTCGCCGCCATGATGATGACGCCCTTGGACGTATCGAAGCCGTCCATCTCGACGAGGAGCTGGTTCAGCGTCTGCTCCCGCTCGTCGTGGGATCCGAAGGAACCGCCCATGGCGCCCGCGCGCGTCTTGCCGATTGTGTCGAGCTCGTCGAGGAACACCAGGCAAGGAGCCTTCTCCTTCGCCTGGTTGAAGAGCTCTCGAACGCGGGCGGCGCCCAAACCGACGAACATCTCGACGAACTCGGAGCCCGACATGTAGAAGAAGGGGACGGCCGCCTCGCCGGCAACCGACCTTGCGAGGAGGGTCTTGCCGCATCCAGGGGGGCCGACCAGGAGAACGCCCTTCGGGATGCGACCGCCAAGGCGCTGGTACTTCTTGGGCGTCCGCAGGAACTCCACGATCTCATTGAGCTCCTCGACGGCTTCGTCCAGGCCGGCGACATCCGCGAAGGTGGTCTTCATCTCCTTGCGGTCGTACACCTTCACCCTGTTCTTTCCGAGGTTCAGGGCGCCCGCCGCCCCACCGCCGGCAACCCTGCGCATGAGGAAGATCCAGATCGCCGCGAAGATGAGGAGCGGGATGATCCACTGGAAGAGGAAGCCGAGGATGGCGCTCGGCTGCTCCGCCCGGACCTCGACGCCCTCCTCCGCAAGATCGGCGATGAGGGTGTCGACGGGGAACTCGGTCGGCCGCGTCGCCCGGAACTCCTGGTTGTCCGTGGTGACCCAGGCGATGGAATCCGACGTGATCGTGACCTCTTGAAGCTGTCCGCGATCCCGGGCCTCGAAGAAGCTGGTGATCGGGGTGGCACGGGGGCCCTGGAAGAACAGCGATTGAAGGAGGATGACCAGCAACAGGGCGCCGAGGATGTACATGATGGAGAAGCTCCACCGGTTCTTCGGTGGCCCGCCTCCCGATCCGCCTCCCAGGTCAAAACCCTGCCAACGGCCCCGCCTGTTGTTGTTGTCGTTTGCCATTTGCCTCCGCCTCTGCGCGGACGACGGGCGTTCGAGCCCGAATTTCCACCTTACATCTTCCCACCGAGCTTCCCGAACGCGGGCCCGCAACGGAAAAGACACGCCGACGGGCGGTCCGGACTGGCCTCTTGGGACACCGGGTACGATGCCAGGGATGACCACGGGACCCGAGCGAGACGGGCAGCCCGAGCTGACGTCGCGCTTCGAGCGTGACGCCCTGCCCCTGCTTAACGGGCTGTACTCGGCCGCCTATCGGCTGACTCGAAACGCAGCCGACGCGGAGGATCTCGTTCAGGAAACCTTCCTCCGCGCGTACCGCGGCTTCGCACAGTTCAAGGAGGGGACCAACCTCAAGGCGTGGCTCTACCGGATCCTCACGAACACCTTCATCAACAGCTACCGAAAGAAGCAGCGGGAGCCGCAGACCATCTCCGATGACGAGGTCGAGGACTGGTACCTGTACTCGAAGATGACCGGCGAGGGGATGGAGCCCTCGGCGGAGACATCGGTCATCGAGTCCCTTCCCGATGAGGAAGTGCAGGAGGCCCTTTCCTCGCTCCCAGAGCAGTTCCGGATCGCGGTCCTGCTGGCCGACGTGGAGGGATTCTCCTACAAGGAGATCGCCGATATAACCGACGTACCCATCGGAACGGTGATGTCCCGCCTCCATCGCGGAAGAAAGGCTCTGGAGAAGCGGTTGTGGGATGTGGTACGGGAGCGAGGACTTGTACGAGATTAATTGCACCGAGGTGCTGCACGAGATGCAGCTCTATATCGACGGGGAGCTCGATCCGGAGCGCGCGGCGCATTTTGCCGAGCACCTGGAGCGATGCAGCCCCTGCCTGGAGCACTCCGAGTTCCAGAGGAAGCTGAAGGCGATCCTCCGGGCGAAGTGCCGGTGCGCCTCCCCCGAGCACGTCGTGCGACGGGTCCGCGAGGCGATCCGGCTGGAGGGCCGGCTTCCCCCTTAACGCTTCGTTAACCCATTCTCCACACCGTTCTGGGACCCACGACGAACCCGACCGCTTGCTCCCACGAATACCTGTTCTGGAGGAGGGCGCCCAATCGCGCGCCCGGTACGGATGAAGGGAAGCCGGCCAGGAAAGCTGCCCCCGCCGTCCCCGACGTCCGACGGCGGGCGGGTCTGCGCCGCGCCCGGGTGCTCGACTCGCCTCTCGATCTACAACCTGGGGTCGGCTTGCTGGCAGCACGCCGACCTGGTGTTTCCTAACTATCGCGGGAAGCGGCTGGCCGAAGGAAAGGCCTAGGGAGGCCGGGGGGCTCCGGACCGGCCCCGGGTCGCTACGGCTTGATGTTCTGGTTCATGTGGAACAGGTTGTCCCGGTCGTACTTCCGCTTGACCTCGACGAGGCGGTCGTAGTTGCCCTTGTAGTTGGCCCTGATCCGGTCCTGGTCGTCCCCAGCCATGAAGTTGATGTAGCCGCCCTCCTCCGAGTGGGGCGCGGTGGCGTCGTAGAAGTCGCGCACCCACCGAACGTTGTCCTCGTTGTCCGCCGGCTCGGGCCACATGCCGGCGATCACGTTGGCGAAGGTGGCGTCGCGATACGCGAAGGCCGTGGCGTTCGGGGCGACTCGGTGGCAGGCCCCATTGATGGGATAGATGTGAACCGTTGAGTTGACCACCGGCACCTTCGGGCCGTGCTGGAGATGGGCGTCGATCGCCTCATCGGTGAGTTCCCTCACGAAGTTGGCCTTCCAGTAGTGCTGCAACCCGGGCGGTACTAGAGCGTCGAATGCGCTGTTGAGCGCTGGATACGGCATCGGACCCACGTGCTCCGCGACCACCGGGGCCACGTCGTGCAGCGGCCGGAGGGCGCGCTCCCCCTCCTCGATCGGGCCCGCCCAGCAGGCCACGAACGCCAGGAACGGCTCGCCGTGCCGGTTCTCCGGGATGAACGGCAGGGGCGGCGCGATCTGCCAGGCGGGGAAGCCGCCGAACTCCTCGGGCGCGTCCTGGATGAACTCGCGATAGAACCGAAGCACGGCCGCGGCGTCGTCCAGCTCAAAGAACATCGGGCCACCGTAGATGTCCGCGACGGGATGGAGACGGAACTCGAACATGGTTACCACCCCGAAGTTGCCGCCGCCGCCCCGGATGGCCCAGAAGAGGTCGGCGTGCTCGTCGTCGCTGGCGGTCACGGTCTGACCGTCGGCCGTGACCACCTCCGCCGAGATCAGGTTGTCGCAGGAGAGGCCGAACCCGCGTGCGAGATAACCGATGCCGCCCCCGAGGGTGAGCCCGCCCACACCGGTGGTGGAGATGATGCCCCCGGTGGTGGCCAGGCCGTGAGCGTGAGTGGCGTCGTTGAAGTCGCCCCACGTGGCTCCCCCCAGTGCCCGTGCCGTCCGGCGTTCGGGGTCCACGGTGACGCCTCGCATGCCGGACAGGTCGACCACTACACCGTTGTCGACGGTCCCGAAGCCGGGCACGCTGTGGCTTCCTCCTCGCACCGCCAGGTCGAGCTGGTTCTCCCGCGCGAAGTACACGGTGGCCGCGACGTCCTCTGCCTGCGTGCACCGCACCACGGCGCGCGGCCGCCGGTCGATCATGGCGTTGTAGACCTTGCGCGCTTCTTCGTAGCCGGGATCCTCCGGTGTCGTCACGTCACCACGAACCCGCTCGCGCAGCTGTTCCATCGTCGCCTGTGCCATTTCCTTGTCTCCTCCGGGTCTGTTTTGCCTGGTCTGCTTTCTACTACAGATGGTGGCCCTCGGGAAAGCACCATCCGTGCGCGACCGTTCTCTCTCTTTCGGTTGGTGGCTGAATACACTGGCGCCGTGAACCCCAAGACCAGGACCGCGCCCTCTCGGGACAGCAGGATCGAGGAACGTGCGCCGATCCTGCTCCGGAGACTGAAGAAGGCGTATCCCGCGGCGCATGTCGCTCTCAACTTCTCGAACGCATTGGAGTGTCTCGTCGCAACGGTTCTCTCCGCTCAGTGCACCGACGAGCGGGTCAATCAGGTGACCGCCTCGCTGTTTCGGAAGTACCGCAGTCCGCAGGACTACTTGCGGGTCCCCGAGGCAGAGCTGGCGGCCGACATCAGGCCAACCGGCTTCTTCAACCAGAAGGCGAAGGCGATCCGGGGGGCCTGCGTTCGCATCGTGGAGGCCTACGGTGGCAGCGTCCCCGAGACCATGGCGGAGCTCTTGACGCTACCCGGCGTCGCTCGCAAGACGGCCAACATCGTCCAGGGCAACGCGTACCCTGGCCGTCACCGCACTGATCGGGAGGCCGGCATCGCCGTCGACACACACGTTCGCCGGGTGAGCCAGCGGCTGGGGCTCACCGGTGAGACCGATCCCTCCAAGATCGAACGGGACCTGATGAGGTTCGTCCCCCGGGCTCAGTGGTTCCCCTTTACCTACGTGCTCATCGATCACGGCCGTCGCGTGTGCCGGGCGCCGATCCCGACGTGCGAGATCTGTCCGGTGAACGATCTGTGCCCCTCGAGCCGCGTATGAGGCCGCGAACGGGGGACGTTCGAGCGAATCATCCGGATGAACGGGTACCGCGTCAGCGCGAGGCGGCG
>JACDCJ010000064.1 GCA_013817655.1 Actinosomnolentus pattersoniae (SeqCode) | reverse complement strand
GTGTAGCGGAGGCCGGTCACGTGCACCGGTGCGGTGCTGATGAGGCCGGCGACCGCGAAGGCCATGGCGAGACGGTGATCCTCGCGGGCGTCGCACGCACCCCCTCGCAGCCGGGTGGGTCCGTTCACTACGAAGCCGCCCGGGAGCTCCTCGACGTCGGCGCCCATGGCGCGGAGGCCCGCGACGAGTCCGGTGATCCGGTCGCTCTCCTTCAGGCGGAGTTCCTCGGCCCCCCGAACGACCGTCTCGCCCTCCGCGACGGCTCCGAGCAAACCGATCAAGGGGAGCTCGTCGATCGTAGCGGGGACCTCCTCTGCGTCGACGATCGTCCCGGTGAGCGACCCCGATCGGACCCTCAGGTCGCCGACCGGCTCGGGTCGATCCGACCTGACATCGACCTCGATGTCGGCTCCCATTCGGCGAAGGACCCTCAAGAAGCCCGCTCGAGTCGGGTTGAGCCCGACGCCTCGGATCACCATGTCCGATCCGGGGACGATTGCGGCCGCGGCCACGAGGGGCGCCGCCGAGGAGAGGTCGCCGGGCACGTCCAGGGCGATCGGACTAAGGCTGCCCCGCCGGACCACCGTCCGGACCTCCCCATTCGGCCGGGATCGCTGGATGGGCGCCCCCATCGCCTCGAGCAGCCGTTCGGTGTGGTCACGGCTGGGAAGAGCCTCGACAACGGTCGTCGTCCCCTCCGCCTGCAGTCCGGCGAGGAGCACGGCCGACTTGACCTGGGCGCTCGCGACGGGGAGGCGATAGTCGAACCCCGTGAGCGGCCCGCCCCGTACCGTGACCGGTCCGTGGTCGCCCTCAGCCAGCTCGACTCCCGCTCCCATCGACCGCAGGGGCTCGGCGAGCCTGCCCATCGGGCGGGCGAGCAGCTGGGGGTCGCCCGTTAGCGTCGCGGGGAACGCAGCTCCGGCGAGGACCCCGCCCAGAAGCCGCATCGTGGTGGCCGATCGCTCGCAGTCGATCGGGCGATCGGGCGGGCGCAGGCGGGACGGCCCGGCCCCTTCGATCCGGGCCACATCTCCTTCCTGCTCTATCTTCACGCCGAGCTGCTCTAGGGCCCGGACGGAGGCGCGGCAGTCGCCGGCGGGGGAGAAGCCGCTGACGACAGTGGTTCCCGGGGCCATGGCGCCGAGGATGGCCACGCGGTGCGAGATGGACTTGTCCCCGGGCACACGCCGGACCCCCGTGAGTGGACGCGCGGACGACCCCACGACGGCACTCACGCCTGCGCCTCGGCCGGCACGTCCAGGGCGCCGGGACGGAGCAGGTTGTGGGGATCCGCCATGACGTCCCGGTAGGCGTCTCGCATGTCCTTCAACACCCGCCGGGCCCTGTCGCGATTCTCCGGCTTGTACGGGTTGCCCTGGAGCGCACGCGCGATGTCCTCCTTGTAGCGGCGGTCGAGCGAGAACCGGCTGAAGAGCTGCTGAAGCCGGTAGAACTGGTCGGTGGTCTCGTACCAGACGTCGACCCCCTCGTTCACCGTACGCTCGTACTCGGCGAAGGCCGCTGCCTCCTCGCCCTCCGACCAGGACTTGACGATGGCGTCGAACGCGTAGCTCGCCGAGTAGGTGGCCACGTCGATCCCCGAGGAGAAGATTGGATCCACGAAGCGAAAGGCGTCGCCGATCATGAGCCAACCATCCCCCACTATCGTGTCCATCTGGTAGGAATAGTCTCCCTCGATCCACCATGGCTTGATCCGGACCGCATCCTCCATCACGGCCCGGAATGTGCGATTCCGCTGGACGAGGCTCTCGAAGAACTCGTCGTGGGTCTTCCCGGACTTGCCGAAGTTCGCCTTGTCGGTCACGACGCCCATGGAGCAGACCCCGTTCTTGATGGGGATGTGCCAGCCCCACGCTCGCTCCAGCCCGAGGAAGTGGAAGAAGACGAAGCCTTCGTAGCCGGGCGGGTGGGGCTTGACGCCTCGGAACCACGAGAAGATCGAGAACTGGTTGAAGTCCGGGTCCTTTCGCCGGATCCCGAGCTGGTTCGCGAGGAAGCATCGGCGTCCCGACGCGTCGACCACCACCCGGGCCAGCACGTCCTCCTCCCATCCTCCGGACAACTCGACCCGCACGCCGATCGCGCGCTCCCCTTCGAACAACACCCGCTTGACCGTGGCACCCTGAACGACCTTCGCTCCGAGCTCGTGTGCGTGCCGGAGCAACAGGAGGTCGAACTCGTCGCGCTCGACGTTGTAGCTGTAGGTCTGGACGGCGCCGGGCGCGGGGAAGTCGGACGTGCGGATGGCGAGGAACTTCCATACGGGAGACCGCGGCGCCGTCCATCCGACTCCCTCCTTGTGCACGAACCCGGCCTGTTCCATCTTCGGCAGGAATCCGATTCGGGAGAAGATGGCGTTGTTCGACGGCGTGAGCGACTCCCCGACGTGGTCCCGAGGATGGATGTCGCGCTCGAGGACCGCCGCCCGCCGGCCGTCCATGGCGAGCAGCGCCCCGAGCGTCGCCCCGGCCGGCCCTCCACCGATGATCGCGACGTCGAACTCGGGTCGCCCGGCCATCAACGGCCACCCCTGTCGACGTGATCCTTCTTCGACCTCATCTCCCTCGGGTTCATCCCGCTCATCTCGGGAGCTCCTCGAACGCTCAAGCACGCCACTAGTCGTGCCGATGCTGACAGATATCCCTCCCAAAGCGAGGGCCCGGACCCCGAGGTGGCCGACACGGTGCGCATCCGAAACTCTTCGACCGCCCGCTCCGCCGCGGCGCTCATCGCGTTGGTCGTGTGCCTGTCGGTGGCGCCCGCGGCGGCCTCGCCCGTCGTCGTTTATCTCGACGTCCCGTATCGCGTGGTGGACGGCGTGGTCCTGACTCTGGATGTGTACGTCCCCGCCGGCGGCAAGGGGCTTCCCGGCGTGCTCGTCCTGCACGGCGGAGCCTGGAAGGACGGAGACAAGATCGACTGGGTCGAGGAGGGCGAGACGCTCGCGGCCGAGGGGTTCGTGGCGTACGTGGCCAACTATCGCCTCGCGCCACCAGGAGGCACCTGGCACGCGATCGCGCCCGTCCAGGATCTTCGCGCAGCAGTGAGGTGGGTGCGGGCGAACGCCCTCCTCTATGGGACGGACCGCACCAAGGTCGGAATTCTCGGCGCGAGCGCCGGCGGCAACATCGCGATGATGGCCGGGACCACGGGAGAGGCCGGTCGAGGAAGGGCCGACGCCGTGGTCTCCTGGTCCGGGTCGACGCAGCTTCGTCTGGCGGAGACGGAGGGAACGCAGTCGAACCGTACCAACTACGTCGGGTGCGATCTGGAGACGTGCCCGGCCGAGTGGGACGCCGCCTCCCCGTACTTCCACGTCGACGGAGGCGCCGCCCCGACCTACATCGCCAACAGCACCGACGAGATCGTTTCTGTGGAGGAGGCCATCACGATGGCCGACGCGCTCACCGGGGTCGGGGTCCCGAATCAGCTCCGGATCCTCGAGGGGACGCGCCACGCCAGGGCCTATGAGGACGATGTGTGGGAGGAGTCCATGGCTTTCCTCCACCTGTACCTGGACGGCGGGCAGCGGTGACAAGTGCCATCCTCTCAGGCGGCGCCGGCGCTTTGACGCGCCGCCCCGGCATCCGCGGCCGAGACGGGCAGTGTCCGGTCCATCCATTCGGCGACCGAGTCGACAACGACCCTCTGCGTCTCGAGCGGTCGGAAGCCGGAGGTCCCCTCGGCCGGCATGCTCCAGATCTGGACGGGGGAAGCCCCTTCTCCTGACGTACCCATCGGAAGGGCTCTTGCCCCGGCGGCCAATCGCTGCCGGGATTCCTCCGTTCCGCCGTGCAGGAACAGGACCTGGGTGCCCCGGCGAACGGCGATGGAGACCTCGGGGATGAAATGAAGGCCGGGCCGGCCCCCAAGCCGTCCGAAACGGCGCGCTCGCGACGCCCAGTGCGCCATGGGCCCGGGCAGCCATTTGGCGCCGCTCGCTCCGAGGGTTGCGTTGCCACCCCCGCCTCGGTCTTCGACGGGACCCAGGGCCATGGGAAGGATGCAGGCTACGCTTCGGCACGTCTCCGTCCGAGCGGCGAGACCGAAGGCCGTGCGCGCCCCGATGCAGTTTCCTACCACGCCGAACGCGTCGAGCCCGAGACGGTCGAGCACCAGAGTGACGACGGTGAGGGCCTCCTCCACCGGTGGCGCCTCCATCTCGAACGCGTAGGCACCAGTGCTGTCGCCGATGCCGCGGTAGTCCATCCGGACGGAGGCGATGCCATCGCTCGCGAGGCGCCTGGCCGCGCGCGTCCAGAGCCGATACCGATGCGTGCGCGTGGCCCCTCCTGCTCCCTGTAGGAAGACCACGAGTCCTCGTGCCGTCTCGTCGGGTGTGGTCACCACGGCAGCGAGGTGATCCCCTCGAAAGGGGACGAAGAGTGGATGATCCCTCACGCGCCCTCCAGTCGACGGATCGAGTCAGGCGCCAGGCTTTCGAGGCACCAGGCGAGGGTGCGCCAGATCAGCGCCTCGCTCAGGTCGCCCTGCGTATCGGCCTTTCGCCCCCTCGAGGAATGGTAGCGCTGAAGGCCGAACATCCTCGCCAGGGGGTGCGTCACGATCTGAAGCGAGGCCCGCCCCCCCACCGAGGCGAGCCGCCCAATCAGCCGGCGGAGATCAGCGCGCTCGGTGCCGGACCGCGACACCTGGACGACGAGCGAGCTGCCGGAGAAGCGAGAGATCTCTCGGAGAAGATCGATGCCGGACATCTCCTCCACCACGGCCCGGCGCAGCGGAAAGCCGTCCACGTCCACGATGCCCGTCTGATGGAGCTGCTGCGCGAGATCGCTTTCTCCCTGCTCCCGGCCTCTGCTCGCGAGCTCGGTCACCGCACCGGAGCGCAGCAGGGCCTCGACGTATCGTTTGCCCTCGATGACGGGCTCCCATAGAGCCAGCGCGGATGCCTCGATCCGCTCGGCTGCGAGCGCGGCGACCGTTCCCCCGAGCCGCGCACCCAGGAACCCGATCTCCGACGCGCCTGTGGATTCCATCAGCAGGTTGGCCGCCTGGATGGCCCCTTCGACCTGGGAGCGGAAGCTGGCGCGATCCGTGGGGAGGGCGCTGTCTCCGTATCCCTGCGCATGGAACCGGAGGACGGGAAACCCGGCCGAGGCCAGGCGCCTAGCCACCTCCACCTCCAGTGGCTGGAGATAGAGCTGTTCCATTCCGAAGGAGTGGCAGATGACCCAGCCAAACGGCAGCGCCTGCCCGAGCGGCACCGACAACACGGCCACCGTCTCGGCGCCGCTCACGAAGGGCACCAGGAAGATCTCCCGGATACCGAGCCGCGAGTCCTCGTATGAGCGAAGGGGGCCGAAGGGATCGTCCGTCGTCATGGCGGGTTCGTCCTCAAGCAGCGTCGAGGTAGGTGTGGAGGAAGGCCACGGTTTCGGCCCATACCTCGTCCTCGTATCCGCGGGAGTGCTGCGTACCCTCGATCAGGCGAAGTAGGTAAGGAACCCCCTTGCGCTGGAGCTTGTCCGCCATGTTCGTGGCCTGCTGCACGGGGATCACCTCGTTGGTGCTGTTCGCGATGTAGAGAGCCGGATCCGTGACGTCGACGTTGAAGTAGGGGGAGGCGTCCTTCCAGGTTCGAGGGCACGAGGTGTAGGGGCAGCCGAGGAAGCGCTCGATGTTGTGCGTCAGCTCGAGAGTGAAGTCCATCCGCCCGGACCACGAGGCCGCCGCCGCGATGCGGGAGCCGCTCGCGTGCGATCCCTTGCCCTTCATGGCGAGCAGGGCCGCTAGGTGCGCTCCGGAGGACCCCCCCAGGGCCCCGATGTGCGCGCCGTCGATCGAGTAGGTCGCGGCGTTCGATCGCAGCCAGGTCACCGCCAGCTGAAGGTCCTGGAGGGCGGCCGGATAGAGGTTCTCGGTGGCCGTCCGAAAGTTCGGCGTGACGGCGACGAATCCCGCGTCCGCGAGGTCCATGGCTTCGGAGTCCCAGTCGAGCTTGTCCCCGTCGATCCATCCTCCGCCGTGGACGACGATGACGGTCGGGAACGGGCCCGGGCCGTCCGGCACGTACACGTCCAGCAGGTTGTCGACGCCGGGCGCCGGTCCGTAGGAGAGGTCCGAGTACACGGTGAAGGCGGCGGCGGGCTGCGCTCCCAGCAGGCCCTGTACGGCGAGGGCCACCATGAGGCTGACCGTCGTGAATAGGCGTTTTGTCGACATCCGGAATCCTTCCTGGCGCGTCGGTCCATGACCCGGGCAAGCCAGCCACTGACTGGTATCTCGACGTTAGGGCAGCGAGGTAAGCGCAGCGTGAGGTGGACGTGAGATACCTCTTATGCGAGGCCCTGAGGGGGAGATCCTGCGTTTTCGCGGGCTCAGGAAAGGCCGGCGGCCCCGAAGGCCCTTCGAAGGCGGGCGTCCTCGAGCAGGACGGACCAGCGAACCTCGTCGTCGCCCGCGTAGAGGATCTCGTACGTCGGATCGACGTACATGGTCACCGGCGTCGATCGCAGGACGAACGATCCGGCCGGCAGAGCGTGGGGCTGGGCGCGCGCATAGCCGGCCGCTTTCTCCGGAGACTCGAACCGGTAGAGGAGGAATCGATCCCCCTCGATGGTCACCCCGATGCCGTTGGTGCAGCCCACTCTCAGCTGCGCGGGCGGCAGGAACCCGGCGTCGATGACGTCGAAGCCCGCCCGGCGGAGCGCTCGCAGGACCTCGATGAACCCGGGCGATCCGGCCGCGGGGGGGGCCTCCCGACCCTTCGGCCTCGGCATTCTCGCGGGATCGAGCCGTAGTGAGCCCTGGAGGCCCGGCTCGGGCTTTGGCACGATCTGCGCGGGATCAACGAACCGATCCTCGGGATCGGCCTCAATCACGACCGGCCCGACACGGGTGATGCGGTTCGCCAGCAGGGTTGAGCGGTACGGCCAGGCGGACCAGCCGCCCTCGAGCAGCTCGTAGTCGCGCGCGGCCTGTTCGGAGGCGAATCTGTGAACGCGAATACGCTCCGCGGCGACGCGCAGTACGAGGCTGCTCCGCGACTCTCGGGGCCTGAGCTGGCTGAGCACCGGTCCCTCGGTCAGCACGTCGCCGGAGTCCGCGGCCAGCGCCTCGATCACTGACCGGAGGTCCGGGTCGCCCAGGTCCTCGTGCCTCAGCGGCGGGAACGCGCGATCGCTCCGGAACAGATCCGTCCCGCGATGGCAGTACACCCAGGCGTGCCACCGCACGTAGAACCAGGGCACCGGCGTCAGGGAGGCGTCCCTATTGGGGCCCTTCGTGCACCTCCCCTCGATCGACCAGTGGCCTCCCGTCTCCAAGTCCCGGAAGGAGCCGTCATCCCGGACGAACGAGCGGTCTTTGCCGTCCACGTCGGCGAGGAAGGCCGACATGGAGAACCCATCGGGCTTGGGGCCGGCGAAGACCACGAGATTTCGCCCGGAGGACTCGCAGGAGGCGACGCCGCCTTCCCGGTGAACTTCGCGAAGCGGAAAGGCGATCCCGCCACGGTCGTCGTGGATCCCCAGAACCATCTGGTTCTCGGGATACCTCGTATCCAGGTCCCCGACGATCGTGGGAACGAATGACGGGTCCATCCCCGGCCGGCCGAAGAACTCCTCCCGGCCGTGCCCGTGTCTGGCGTCCGGATGCGTCCGATCCTCCGGGGGGGTCATGACTCCCGTGTCGGGATGGAGGGCGAGCCAGTCGGCCCACTCCATGTGATAGGCGGGGATCCATTCGAGCCGGAAGCCCGCCGAGCGTCCGCGGAGGGCGAGCCCCTCATAGTGGTTCCAGTAGCTCCCGGTCCGAAGGTCCTTGAACAGCAGGACGGCGTTCAGGACGCCGGCCGCCCGGAAGAGCGGTTCGCGTTCGGAGCTATCGCCGGTGTTGGCGCGAAACGCCGAGCCGGACTGGCAGCGCTCGCAGCTCGCGACCAGGATCCTCTCGCCGTCCACCCGGTCGTTTATCGCGTGATAGTTGTCGATGATCCATAGCGGGTAGGCGCGCGGCCGCTCTCGGAAGACGAGCCCGATGACGTAGTCGTCGGCCCGCATGTGCGGCGCCTCGCGGCCCGGAATGATTTCGGGGTCGTCCCACGAGGCCACCGCCTCGCCGAGCCGCCTCGCGAGCCGGAAGCGCTCGTAAGCGTCGCGGTCGAATCCGGCCTCCGGCGTCGAGGGCGGGGACGATGCCGACCGAAGCATTGAGCCGCTAGGGTATCGGAGGCGGAAGGGCCACCACCTCCGCTTCCCCGTGCCTAGGAGGGTTCGTGACCCAGGACATCGAGCAGGAGATCCGGGCGTTCATCGCCGACGAACTCCTGGACAAGGCCGACGCGGGCGACGTTCCGCGGGACATGCCCCTGCTGGGGGGGTTCCTGGACTCGTTCGGGTTGATGGTGCTCATCAACTTCGTGGAGGAACGTTTCGAGGTCACCATCGCGAACAGCGATGTAACCGACGATAACTTCCGATCGGTCGAGGCGCTGGCCGGCTACGTCCGGAACAAGGCGAAGCCCACCGGGGGCTGAGCCGCACGCTTGGCAAAGCAAGGCAATGGGAGCAGACAAGATTCAAACCGGCATCTATCCTTCGAAAGCCCCTTGTGAGAGGATATTCGCGACCGCATGTTGACCGACGAGAGGCGACACGAGCTTAGCGCCGGGCCCACGGGAGTGATCCTCCCCCGAGTGAGCGCCGCCAAGCGCTACGCCCGGTTGAGCGTCTGGGTCGCCGCGACCGATATCCTCGCTCTCCTTGCGGCAATCACCATCGCCTGGCTGATTCGGGGCACCTTCCGACCGTCCTCGCTTCGTCCTTCACTGCTCCTCGTAGTCCTCGCCCCCCTGGTGTACCTCGCCGTGTTCGCCGGCTTTCGGCTGTACAGCCTCTCGCGGTTGTCTCCGGCCGAGGAGTTCCGCCGGATCCTGGCGGCCGTCAGCGCGGCGATCAGCGGGCTGGTGGTGTTGTGCTTCTGGTTCGGGCTCTCGCCGCACCGGGTTTCGATCGCAATGACCTGGGGCATGTCGCTGGTGTTCACGCTCGTCTCCCGCCGGCTGTGGCACGAGTGGATGGGACGGCTCAGGTTCCGGGGGGACCTTCAGTTCCGGACTCTCATCATCGGGACCAGTGCGGAGGCCGAGCATCTGCTTGGCGCGATGCGGGCGAAAGGACTGGGATTTCAGGTCGTCGGCCATGTCTGCACCGGTGAGAAGTACGAGCGGCTCGACGGCTTGCGCGTCTACGGGAGCCTGCGACACCTTCGCGCTGCGGTCGAAGAATCCGGCGCCGACTGCGTCTTCATGGCCTCGACCGCCGTGACCCCCGAAGCGATGGCGGAGGTCTCGAGGGTGGTCCGGAGCCGACCCATCGAGGTCCGCGTCTCCTCGAACATGACGGAGATCA
>JACDCJ010000063.1 GCA_013817655.1 Actinosomnolentus pattersoniae (SeqCode) | reverse complement strand
CGCCTCCAGGTACTGCAGGCTCATCGTGTTCGCGTCGAGCGTCTGCGCGACCTCGAAGATTCGCTGTAGAGCCATCGAGAAGCCTTCGGCGTTGAGGATGGCCGCCTGGCGGTTGCCCTCCGCGTTGAGGATGGCCGCCTGGCGGTTGCCTTCGGCATTGAGGATGGCAGCCTGCTTGTTCCCCTCGGCCACCGTGACGGAGGCCGCCTTCGCGCCCTCCGCCTCGGTCACGACCGAGCGCCGAGTCCGCTCCGCCGACATCTGGCGCGTCATGGCCTCCAGCACTCCCGGAGGAGGGATGATCTCGCGGATCTCGACGTTCGTTACCTTGACGCCCCACCGCTCCGTGACCTGGTCCAGCTTCGCCCGCAGGATCTGGTTGATCTCGTCGCGCTTGGCGAGCACGTCGTCCAGCGAGATGTCCCCGATGACGGCGCGCAGCGTCGTCGCGGCCACGTTCTGCGCCGCGCCGGCGAAGTTCCCCACCTTCACCACCGTCATTCCCGGATCGACGACCTTGTAGAAGATCAGGAAGTCGAGGGCGATCGGCGCGTTGTCCTTCGTGATGGAGTCCTGGCGGGGAATCTCGAGGTACAGCTCCCGCAGGTCCACCGTCACCGCCCGGTCCACGAGAGGGATCAGCAGAACTATGCCGGGTCCCTTCGTGGCCAGGTACTTCCCCAGCCGGAACACCACCAACCGGTTGTACTCGCGCACGATCTTGATCGCCTGCGCGAGGAAGAAGATGAGCAGCACGAGGGCCACGCCAAGCGCGATCAGTACACCCTGACTCATTCGGTCCCTCCTTCGGGAGCGCTCGAAACCATCGGAGCTTCGGTCGTGCCTGGAGCGGCCACGTCCACCGGCCGGTCGGCGGGCACCACGCGTACCCGAAGGCCGTCCACCCTTGTGACGCGGATCCGCCGGTCCCGCTCGAGTGGTCCCGCGTCCGATGTGGCGGTCCATTCCTCTGCAGCAACGAGTACCACGCCGGTCGGATCGAGCGCGGTGACCGCCGTCCCTTCCGCGCCCACCACGGTGGATGTCCCTGACACCGTTCGGGCCCCCCGCATGCGGATGGCCGCGCGCACGACGACCAGGAAGAAGATCGCCGCGAAGGCGGCCACGGGAGCGATGACCCATGGAGACACTCGCGCCGTCGGGACCGACGGATCGAAGAGGAACAACCCGCCGAGCACGAGGGTGACGAGGCCAGCGCCGGTGGCTATCCCCGTGCCGGGGAGCTTGAGCTCCAGCAGGAAGAAGGCCACGGAGGCGACGAGCAGGATCAGGCCGAGGAGTTCCACGGGGAGCATCCCGAGCGCCATCACCGCCAGGATCAGCATGATGCCCCCCAGGACCCCGAGGACCCCGCCGGGAACGAAGAACTCGATGGCGACGAGGGCGATGCCCAGGTAGAAGAAGATGAACGCGAGGTTCGGGTCGAGGACCGTGTGCAGCAGTGAGACGCCGAGGCCCATGTCTCGTTCCTGGACGGTCAGGCCGGTCGTTCGTAGCTCTGTCCGAGCCCCGCCGGCGAGTTCCACCGTCGTGCCGTCCAGGTCGCGAAGCAGGGACGCAACGTCGTTCGCGACGAGGTCGATTATCGAGAGGTCCAGGGCCTCCTCAGCGGTGACGCTGACCGACTCCCGCACGGCGCGTTCGGCCCAATCGGCGTCGCGTCCTCTGCGTTCTGCGATCGAGCGGATGTATGCGGCCGCGTCGTTCTCGGCCTTCTCGAGCTCGATGGCTCCGGACACACCCACGGGGTGGGCCGCGCCGACGTTGGTTCCCGGCGCCATGGCCGCCACGGGGCAGGAGAGCAGGATGAACGTGCCGGCGGATGCGGCCCGCGCTCCCTCGGGAGCAACGAAGCAGATCACCGGGACGTCGGCGTTGAGGACGCTCTGGACGATCGTTCGCATCGCGGAATCGAGGCCACCCGGCGTGTCGATGGTGACCAGGACCGCGACAGCCCCCTCGTCGGACGCTGTCTCGATCCCGCTCTGCACGTACGAGGCGACGAACGGGTCGACGACGCCGTCCAGAGACAGGAGCACGATGGCGCCGCCGCCTGGTTCCTGGGCGGAGGAGACGCCGCCCGCCGCCATGCCGAGGATCGGCAGGGCCGAAAGGATCAACGCCCTCCAGAGCTTCCCGTTCACCTCCACAGATCATCCCACCCCCGAGCGAAGCAAGGAATGGGCGGCCCCGAGCAGGAGCTCGATGGGGGCGGATAATGAGTGAACGGAGCATGACATCGGACAGTGGATGAAACGTCGACAAACTCCGGGGCGCCGGGGTCTCGTATACCTGTGGGAGGTCACATGACCTCGGGTCGTGATGGGCCGCTGTCGCCCGAGGTGGAGCAGAAGCTGATGTCGCAGATGGTCGCGGGAGACGAAGACGCGGTGCGCGCACTCTATGCTCGTTTCGGTCGTCCGATCTACTCACTTGGGCTGCGCCTCCTGGGCAGCCGGGAGGCGGCCGAAGAGCTGACGCAGGACGTCTTCCTCACGGCCTGGCGAAAGGGAAGCCGGTACGATCCGGCGCGCGGGCGGCTGTCCACGTGGCTCATGACCATCGCTCACAACATGGCCGTAGACCGTCTGCGCCACGACCGGGGGACCGGCCGGCCGGCCGTGCTCATGCTGGAGGAGATTCCGGAGCCCGCGCTCGCCGACGAGGAGGACGCCCTGATCGAACGCGACACCGCTGAGCGAGCGCTCGCGCTGCTGTCTCAGACCGAGCGGCAGCTCCTGTCCAAGGCGTACTTCTCCGGCTGGACGGCGCGTGAGATCGCGGAAGCGGACGGAATCCCGCTGGGGACCGTTAAGACGCGCCTCCGCGCCGCCCTTATCAAGCTTCGGAGACTCGAGGCGGAGCACGCACGCGTGGTTGCCCGCACCTCCGAGGGAGGCGCTTCGTGAGCTGCCCGGGGGTGCGCGATCGCCTGGCCGAGTTCGCGCTCGGTCTTCTGTCTGCGGAGGAGGCTTCGAGCGTCGAGCGCCACCTCGAGTGGTGCGCCGGATGCCGCAAGGAAGCGGAGGAGATGCACGGGGGTCTGGCCACCGTGGGCTTCGACGTGCGGCCGGCGGATCTCCCTCCCTCGCTGGAGGAGAAGGTCGTCGAGCGCGTGACCACCGCCGCCGGGCGCCGGAGACCTTCGCGCCGCAGGGGGATGCGGGTGCTCGTAGCGACGACCCTCGCGGCCGTGCTCGCCGCGCTGGGGTCGCTCGGGTGGGCGGTCGCGGAGCGAAACCGAGCCGAGGACTTCCGAGATACGCTGGAGCGGCAGAGCGATCGCCTCGAGCAGATCCGCGAGCTGGTCGAGAGCGCGGGGGGGCGGCGCGCGCAGCTCCTGCCGACGAGCGGGAACGCCGGGGAGGGGATCGCCGTCGTCATTCTCGGGGCCGAAGGACAGAACCAGGCCGCCTTCGTCGAGGCCGTGATGCCGAGGTACGACCGTGGTCCGTACACGGTCCGGCTGCTCGACCGCACCGGGCGCACCCGACTGTCGGGCCAGCTGTCCCCCGGCAACGGCGGGCTGGTGCTGTTCCAGGAGACGGGACGGGACCTCGCGACGGTGACCTCCGTTGCCGTGCTCGACGCGAACGGGTTGAAGGTCCTCGGCGGTCCAGTCCTCGGATCCGTCTCCGACTGACCCGTTCGCGCGGGCATAATCGGTTCGCCGGAGGCGTTCTCCCGCCACGTGGTTCGTGTGCGCTTTCTGGAAGGCGTCCTGGGTGAGGACGGACCCGACGCCGGAGAAGACGGAGGAGCCGCCCTTCCGGCCGAGACCGAGGCCCTCGACGCCTACTCGGCGGTGGTCACTCGCGTGGCCGAGCTCCTCTCTCCTTCGGTCGCCAACCTCAAGGTCTCGAAGCCCGGGTGGCGTGGGGGCCGGCAGGACGGGGGAGGGAGCGGCGTCGTCATCACGCCCGATGGGTTCATCCTCACATCCGCCCACGTGGTCACGGGCACCGATCGCGGAAGCGCGTCCTTCGTGGATGGGGGGGAGTATCCGATCGACGTCGTCGGCACGGATCCACTCTCAGACCTCGCCGTCGTCCGGGCGGCCGCTGGCGACCTCGATGCCGCCTCGCTGGGCGATGCCGCTCGCCTGCGAGTGGGACAGCTGGTCGTGGCGATCGGCAACCCCCTGGGTTTCTCCGGGTCCGTGACGGCGGGCGTCGTGAGCGCCGTCGGCCGGTCGCTTCCGACCCGCTCCGGGTCGGTCAGCCGGGTCGTGGAGAACGTGATCCAGACCGATGCGGCCCTGCACCCGGGCAACTCCGGTGGTGCGCTCGCCGACAGCCGAGGACGGGTCGTCGGGATCAACACGGCCGTAGTCGGGCCGGGGATCGGTCAGGGCCTCGGGCTGGCGGTGCCGATCAACCGCACCACCCGGCGGATCCTCGCCGCGTTGATGAAGGATGGGCGCTTCCGACGCGCCTACCTGGGCATCGCGGGTGGTCCCCGCCCGCTTCCTCCTCGGGTGGCCGCCGAGCTCCTACGCGACGTGGGGGTCGAGGTGGTGGAGGTCATGGTCGACAGCCCCGCCGCTCGAGCGGGCATCCGGCCCGAGGACCTGATCCTCGACGTGGACGGCGTTCCGGTGAGGAGCGCCGACGATCTTCAGCGCCTCATGGTTGAAGAGGCAATCGGGACGACCGTCAGCGTTCGGGTCCAGCGAGCCGCACGCACGGTGACGCTGGACGTCACCCCCGTGGAGCTGCCGACCTGACGCCGGAGGCTACGGGGAGAGGCGCTCAGCCAGGTACTTCAGCGATTTCGGATACCGGTACTCGATGCCCATATGCGTCGCGTCGAACAGCTCGAAGAAGACGTCCGTGACGCCCACCCGCTCCAGTTCCCGCCGGAACGCCTCGGCGCCGAGGTCGAGGAAGTACTCGTCGCGTTTGCCGGCGTCGATGTAGATCGCCTTCATCGAGCGGAGATCCTGCGCATGGTCGGCGGCCATGCGTACGGGGTCCCAAGCCAGCCACCGTTCCCAGACGTCGGGCACGAGCCTGCCTGTGTCAGGCTCGAACGGCAGCCGAACGGTGCCGTCCGGGTCGGCCGAGTAGCACGCGGCCATGCACCAGTCGTTAAGGGCGTGCTCGTCGCCTTCCTTGGAGAAGGCCGGACGACTGCGGAAGTCCGCCCAGAAGGTGTCGAACGACCCGTCGTAATGATCGCGCAGCAGGCGCACCGTGTCCCGAAAGGCCGGCAGGTAGCAGACCTCGAAGAGCGCGTCGCCCGCGTGGGTTGCGAGGCCTCCCCACAGGTCGGGCCTGAGCATGGGCGTGACCATCGCCCCGTATCCGCCGCTCGACTTGCCTGCGATCCCTCGGTGGTCGCGGGCGGCGAGGGTGCGGTAGCGGGCGTCCACCCAGGGAACGACCTCGTCGCACAGGTAGGTGTGATAGTCGCCAGTCCCGGGGGAATCGAGGAACTGGCTGCCACCGAGCTTCGTCCAGCAGTCGACCCAGACGACGATGCAGGGTGGAGCCTCCCCGGCCGCGAACAGCTCGTCGGCGAGCTCCGGGAAGTTCTTTCGGAAGGGGCTCCGGTTCCTCCACATGTCGAGCTGTCCCGTGAGGCCCTGGATCTGGTACACGGTCGGATAGCGTCGCTGCGGCTGGTCGTCGTACCCGGGCGGCAGGTACACCCAGAGAGGTCGTTGGTGGGGGTCTCCGAGCGGGTTCCCCCGCAGGGCCGCGCTTTCGAAGACCTCCTCCTCGAACCGTCCCGCGAGCTCGATGGACCAGGGCAGCATCGGTTCCTCCTTCATCGGTGGGTTCCAGATACTCCCATGCGGATCTCCGGGCCGCGGCCCGTAGTATTGCCCGCCGTGCGCATCGGGCTCTCTCTTCCGCACTACGACTTCTCCTTTCCGGACGGCGACCATGTGACCTGGGACGGCGTCCTCGATGCGGCGCTCCGCGCGGAGCGGTTGGGCTTCGACTCGCTGTGGATCTCCGACCACTTCTTTCTCGACCTGACCCGCTACGGCGCCCCGGGGCGGGTGGCCGGCTCCATGGAGCCGTTCACGACGCTCGCCGCCCTTGCCGTCCGGACGAAACGCGTGCGGCTGGGGACCCTGGTGGCGTGCGCGCCGTTCCGGCACCCCGGCCATCTCGCCAAGATGGCGACCGCCATCGATCTCATGAGCGGTGGCCGCCTGGACCTGGGCTTGGGAGCCGGGTGGTACGAGGCGGAGTTCGAGGCCTTCGGCTATGCCTTCGGCTCGACGGGCGAGCGATTCTCCGTGCTCGAAGAGCACGTGGAGGCGATCGCCGCTCTCTTCGGGAAGGGGCCGGTCGACCGTAGTGGTCAGCACGTGCACCTCTCGGGCGCGTACAACCATCCCGCCCCGCTCCAGGAGGGCGGCCCACCGATCTGGATCGGTGGCAAGGGCGGCGGCAGGCAGCTGCGCCTCGTCGCGCAGCACGCCGCGGGCTGGAACACCGTGTGGCGGTGGACGCCCGAGGCGCACGCGGAACGAGTCGAGGCCCTCCGGCGCTCGTGCGAGGAGCTCGATCGCGATCCCGCAAGCGTCCGCCTGTCGGTCGGGCTCTACACGCTGGTCGGCGAGGACGACCGAGATCTGGCGGCCAGGTTCGCCAAGCTGCAACGGTGGGCCCCCGGCGGCGCTCTCGACGGAACGCGCCTGGAGGACTACTCGCGGGACAGCCTGACCGGGACGCCCGAGGAATGCGCCGGCTGCCTCGCCCGCTTCGCCGAGAACGGGGTCGAGGAGGTCATCGTAGCGCCGGCCTCGCTGCCTTTCGCGGTGTACGACTGGTCCTTGGTGGAGCTCGTCGCCGAGGCCCTGCTTCCCACCGCTCGCGGCCTGTAGGCGTCTTCGCCGACGACGTGGACTTCCTGGACGCGGCCCTCACGGTCCTCGGTGAGGAAGGGCGGCCGCTTCACTGGACGGTGATCCAGGACCTCGCGCTTCGACGCGGTTACCTGGACCCCTTCACGCAGCGTGACATCAGGAAGCACCTCCTGGCCGCGCTCGCCCGAGCCGTGAGGGACGAAAGGGTGCTCCGTCACGGCAAGGGGGTCTTCGCCCTGGCGGGCACGCCGCCGGCGACCTGGTAGTGCTCGGGGGAGGTCTAGCGGTAGCGGATCTTCGAGAACTTCATGAGCTTCTCGAAGGCGTGGTGGGCCTCGATCCGTCGGTAGGTGCCCGAGCGGGATCGCATCACGATGGAGTCCGTGACGGCGCCCTCCTCGAGGTACCGCACACCCTTCAGGAGCGCCCCCCCGGTCACGCCGGTGGCGGCCACGAACACGTCCTGGCCCGAGACGAGGTCGTCGGTACCGAGCACGCGATCCGGGTCGAAGCCCGCCCCCAGGAGCTTCTGCCGCTCCTCGTCGTTCCGCGGCCAGAGCTTCCCCTGCATCCCGCCGCCGAGGCACTTCAGCGCCGCCGCCGAGATGACGCCCTCGGGTGTGCCGCCCACTCCCATCAGGAGGTCGACCCCGGTGCCCTCCTGGGCAGCCGCGATTGACGGCGCGACGTCGCCGTCCGTGATCAGGAAGACCTTCGCGCCCGACGCCCGAAGCTCCGAGATGAGCTCCTGGTGCCGATCCCTGTCCAGGACGACCACGGAGACTTCCTCCACCGGTACGCCCTTGGCTTTCGCGGCGCGCCGCACGTTCTCGGATGGAGGCGCCTCGATGTCGAGGCCGCCGGCCACTTCGGGGCCGCCGGCGATCTTGTCCATGTACACCGCGGCGCCCGGGAAGAACATAGTGCCCCGTTCGGCGACCGCCACGACGGAGATGGCGTTCGGCATGCCCAGGGCCGTCAGCCGCGTCCCCTCCAGCGGGTCCACGGCAACGTCGACCCGAGGCGGGTCGCCGTCGCCCACACGCTCTCCGTTGTAGAGCATGGGCGCCTCGTCCTTCTCTCCCTCGCCGATGACCACCACTCCGTCCATCGAGACGGTGTCCAGCATCACCCGCATTGCGTCGACAGCGGCCCGGTCGGCGCTCAGCTTGTCACCGCGGCCGATCCACCGACCGGCGGCCAGAGCACCGGCCTCGGTGACCCGTACGAGTTCCAGCGCCAGGTTCCTGTCCGGCGGGGCTTGCGCAGAGATGGGCCGAGCGCCGTCCCCGGCGGTCCTGCCTGCCTCCAGATCGGGGTTCGTATCAGTCATGGGCCGGCTCCTTCAGGCAGTCGAAGATGCTCGCCGCGGGAGCGCCTTCGAACAGGATCGCGTGGACGAGGGCGAGGAAGGGAAGCCTGAGCCCGTTGGCCGAGGCGAGCCGGTGGACGTCCCTGGTGGAGTCGACGCCCTCCACCGTCATACCACGCTTCTGGAGCTGTGCGAGCGCGGCTGCTGGTTCCACTCCCTCGCCGAGCAGCTCACCGTACAGACGGTTGCGCCCTCCGAGGCTCGTGACCAGGCTGTCCCCCAGGCCGGCGAGGCCGGCGACCGTCTCGGGTCGTCCACCCAATCCCACCACCAGCCGCATCAGCTCCTGGAAGGCGACCGTGAACATCGCCGCCTTCGCGTTCCTGTGGGCGACGCCGGAGAGCTTCCCCAGCCCATCGAGCATGCCGAGCCCGATGGCCGCCACGTTCTTCGCGACCGTGCAGTACTCCAGGCCGAGGAGGTCGTCGGTCACGGACACGTGGAAGGTGGAGGACCGGAACGCGGCCGCGGCCTCCTCAGCTGCCTCCCACGCGCCCGCCGCCAGGATCGCACCGGTGTGGAGCCCCTGGGCCAGCTCCGGTGCGAGGGCGGGCCCGCCCAGGGAGGCGACCCGCCGGTGACCCGCCTCTTCGGAATAGACCTCGGACATGCGCTGGCCGGTTTCGGGCTCCAGTCCCTTGGCCACGCTCACCACGAGCGGAAGAGGGCCGGCACCGTCCCGCACGAGCCGGGCCAGCGTGCGCGCACCGCCCGAATGGGCCCCCATGACGGCAATGTCCATGTCCTTCGCCGCCTTGCCGAGGTCCTCGGGCCCCATCACCGCCAGCGAGGCCGGGAGGTGCTCGGGAAGACCCGGATGCCGCCGCTCGGTGGTTAGCGCGGGAAGCACTCCGGCGTCGTAGGGCCCCGCCCAGAGGACGGTCTCATTCGCGTTGCGGGCGAGGTGCATCGCGATCGCCGTTCCCATCGCCCCCGCCCCGAAAACGGTCGCCCTGGCCACGAGCCGAAAGAATAGTCCAAGCCCCCCGGCCCCCCTGGGTGGCGACGGCTCTGTGGGAACATTGCCGCCCATGGCCGGCATCGATCTTCACACTCACACCATCTACTCGGACGGGACGTTCACCCCCCAGACCCTTCTGCGGCTGGCAGCCGAACGAGGTCTGGACCGGGTTGCGGTTACCGACCACGACACGACGGTCGGGCTCGCCGAGGCGTCGGCCGCCGGCCGAGAGGTGGGGGTCGAGGTCGTCCCCGGCGTGGAG
>JACDCJ010000204.1 GCA_013817655.1 Actinosomnolentus pattersoniae (SeqCode) | reverse complement strand
AAAGAAGCGAGGATCAGCCCTCGATGATCATCCCTCGATGCGATCTGCGGCCATGAGACGGGGAACGGCCGCCTCGTGAACGACGAGCGCATCGGAGAGGTCCACAACGAACAGTCCCTCGAAGCGAAGCTGCGCTCCGCCGGTCACGCCCACGCGGGCGACGGGGACGTGGTGGAGAGCCGCGAGATGCTCGAGCTCGCCCTCGCGCCCCGGCCGCGGCGTCACGACCGCTCGCGACGCCGACTCGGAGAAGAGCGCCTGGACCGGCGGGATCTCTGCGAACGACAGGTCCACCGTGAACCCGAGCCCGCCACCGATGGCGGACTCGGTGAGCGCGACCGCGAGGCCGCCGTCCGAGCAGTCGTGAGCCGACGCCAGCAGGTCCTGGCGCGCGCAGTCATAGAGGAGTCGATGAAGCCTTCCTTCTGCCTCGAAGTCCAGGGACGGAGGCCGGCCGGTGACCTTCCCCAGGACCACTTCCGCGAGCTCGGTGCCGCCCAGCTCACCCAGCGTGCGGCCCAACAGATAGATGGCGAGCCCGCCCGAAGGGAAGCCCGGCCGCATTAGGAGACGGTAGTCGTCCAGGATCCCCACCATCCCGACGACGGGCGTCGGGTACACGGCGGACTCTCCCGACTCGTTGTAGAAGGAGACGTTGCCGCCCGTGACCGGGGTGCCCAGCGCCCGGCATGCGTCGCCCAAGCCCCGCACGGCCTCGACGAAAGACCACATGACCTCCGGGCGCTCGGGGTTGCCGAAGTTGAGGCAGTTCGTCACCGCCACCGGCCGCGCACCCACCACGGCCACGTTCCTCGCGGCCTCAGCCACGGCGTGCGCACCGCCGAGGTATGGATCCAGGTATCCGTACCTGCCGTTGCCGTCGGTGGAGAGGGCGACCGCCCGAAGGCTTCCCTCCAATCGCAGTACGGCCGCGTCGGCACCCGGACCGAGCACCGTCCTGCCCTGGACGATCGAGTCGTACTGTTCGAACACCCACCGCACCCCCGCGACGTTCGGAGACCCGAGAACCGCGAAGAAGGCGTCCTCGAGGGTCCCCGGCAACGAAACCGCGGCGGGGTCGTCCTCACGGACGCGATCGAGCCACTGCGGACGCTCCGTCGGCCGCTCGTACCGGGGGCCCTCGTCCGCCAGCGCCGACGCCGATACTTCCGCGACTATGCCGCCAGAGGAGCGGACCCGGAGGACGCCTCCGGTACGAAGCTTCCCGATCGCAACGGCCGAGAGACCCCATCGCCGGCAGACCTGCTCGACGGCCGCCACATCGGCGGGGCGCACGATCGCGAGCATCCGTTCCTGCGACTCCGAGGTGAGGACCTCGAACGGTTCCATCCCCCGCTCGCGGAGGGGCACCGCGTCCAGGAGCAGGTCGGCGCCGAGCCCGGCCCGAGCCGCCGACTCCGATGCCGCACAGGTGAGGCCCGCACCCCCGAGATCCTGGAGCCCCTGAAGGAGCCCTTTGCGGACCAGCTCGAGGCATGCCTCGATGAGGAGCTTCTCGGAAAAGGGGTCGCCGATCTGCACGCTCGGACGGGCCGTCGACCACTCGTCCTCCAGCGTCCGAGACGCGAGGACCGACACGCCCCCGATGCCATCCCGGCCCGTGCTGGCGCCGATGAGGACCAGGGCGTCCCCGGACGCGCCACGCGGGCCGGTCAGAAGCATCTCCGCGGGGGCGAACCCAACGCACATGACGTTGATCGTGGGGTTCGGCCCGTGGCACCCGGCGAAGCGGACCTCTCCGCCCACCGTTGGCACGCCGATGCAGTTTCCGTATCCGCCGATCCCGCTTACCACGCCGGCCAGCAGGTAGCGGTTTCTGGGGTCCTCCAGGGGGCCGAAGCGCAGCGGATCGAGGAGGGCCACCGGGCGGGCGCCCATGGCGAGCACGTCCCTGACGATCCCCCCGACGCCCGTTGCAGCCCCCTGAACCGGCTCGACGGCGGAGGGATGCGAATGGCTCTCCATCTTGAACACGCAGGCCACGTTCTCGCCCACGTCGACCACCCCTGCATCCTCTCCGGGCCCGACCAGGACCTGAGGGCCCCGGGTCGGCAGGGATGAGAGGTGAACCTTGCTGGACTTGTAGGAGCAGTGCTCCGACCACATCGCGGCGAACATGGCGAGCTCCGTCCTGTTCGGCTCCCGGCCGAGCCGCGCCACGATGTCCTCGTACTCCTCGTCGGTGAGGGCCAGGCTCCGGTGGAGCGGTTCGCCCGGCATCGGGCCAAGGCGTTCGTCGGGGACGGCGCTGGGGCCGACTGTCACGCGCCGGTGGCGGCGGGCATCGCGACGCCGGCGGAGGAGAACAGCCACTGAAAGATCTGGTGGCCGCCGGTCGGCCCGAGATCCGGATCCACAGCGTGCTCGGGATGGGGCATCATCCCCATCACGTTTCCTTCGGGACTGCGAATACCCGCGATCCCAAGCAGGCTTCCGTTCGGGTTGTAACGATCGTCGAGCGTGCCGTCGGGGGCGCAGTACCTGAGCGTTACCAGGCCCTCGCCCTCGATCCGATCGAGGTCGTCCGGCGAGGCGACGAACTGCCCCTCGCCGTGCTTGATCGGCAACTGAAGGACCTCCAGGCCGCTCGAGATGGCGAATAGCGGAGACGGGTTCTCGGTGCGCACGTGGATCCAACGGCATAGGAAGGTCAGGCTCCGGTTCCGGATCAGGGCCCCGGGAAGGAGACCGGCCTCGCAGAGGATCTGGAAGCCGTTGCAGATCCCGAGCACGGGGCCGCCGGCACGGGCGAACGCCGAGACGGCGTCCATCACGGGAGCGAAGCGGGCGATGGCGCCGGCTCGGAGGTAGTCGCCGTAGGAGAA
>JACDCJ010000062.1 GCA_013817655.1 Actinosomnolentus pattersoniae (SeqCode) | reverse complement strand
AACCGGGACGCCCGAGCCGGGCGGGATCACGGCGCGAGAGGCGCTGCGGTCAGTCCGCCGGCTCGCATTCGAGGTGGGGCTCGCCGGCATGGAGGTGGTGGAGGTGGCACCTCCGTACGACTCGGCCGACATCACCGCGCTGCTGGCCCACCGGCTTGTGCTGGAGGCCCTGTCCGGCCTCGCGCTCCGCAAGCTGGGACGCGAGCCGGCCCCCCAGCGTTCCGGGGCATGAGGGTGAGAGGCGGGGAGGGACCGTCTCGCCTCGGAGCCTGGATAATCGACCGGTGCAGCCGTCAGGGGATAGGAGAAAGTCCGACGCCCGACTCGCCCTGTTCGAGCGCCTGATCGACGACGCCGGGCTCTTTCCTCCGGCTTCCCTGTCCATGGAGGCCGCGGTCGATGCTCATCGAAGGTCGAGGCGCGGGCGTGGGGGGTGGATGCTCGGGCGGTTCGTCTGCCCCGCCTCGCGCCTGGGCGAGCTCGCTCGTGCCCTCCCCGAGCCCGGCGACGAAGAGCCATGGGAGGTGAGCGTGGTGCTCGACGCGGCCGGGGAGTCCTGGCAGGCTGGTTTGTCGGAGAGCCTCCGGGGCGTCGAGCCCTTCCTCGATTCGGTGGGCGAGAACGCGGCGGTCGCCTCGATCGAGAGCAGGCCACCCATGGATGGCCTGGGAGGCATCGGCGAGGCGCTGGTGGAGGCGATCCCTCCGCTCGTGGAGGCCGTCGAAGCCGCGGGCCTGCGAGACCCCGTCGTCCCGTTCCTCGAGATCCCGATGGATGAGGAGTGGGAGCGGAGCCTCCCCTACGCCCTCGAGGCCGTCGCGACGGCCCGGGAGTCGCTGACCGGCCGTGACGGCGACTGCCGACCACCGGCAGCGAAGATCCGCTGCGGGGGCGAACGGGCTGCGGCGTTCCCGTCTCCGGACCAAGTGGCGCTCTTCATCGCGGAGTGCCGGCGGTTCCGGGTTCCGTTCAAGGCCACTGCCGGCCTCCACCACCCGTTCCGCCAAGTCGACGAGGCCACCGGGTTCGTGCAACACGGCTTCGTCAACCTGCTGGCCGCGGCGGTTCTCTCGGACGCTCACGAACTCACCCTCCAGACGCTGACCGACATCATCGCGGCCCGGGACGCCGACGAGTTCTCGATCACGTCCGAGGCGTTCGGGTGGAGGGATCACCGGACCGGACCGGCCGCGATCGCCCGCGCCCGACGGAACCTCTTCGTCTCCTACGGGAGCTGCAGCTTCGACGAGCCGGTCGGGGACCTGGCGGCGCTGGGGACTCTTCCACCGGCGCCGTAGCCGTGGGCTCCCGCTCCGACCCGACGACCGATCCGGCTCTCCGATCCTGGGTGCCGGTCCGCGAGGGGTCCGACTTTCCCATCCAGAACCTGCCCTACGGCGTCTTCCGGCGCGAGGCCGGCGATCCCGGGGGCATAGGCGTCGCGATCGGCGATTCCATCCTCGATCTCGCACCGCTCGCTGGGGAGGGGCTCTTCGACGATTCGATCCCACGGCCGAGGGCGCTCGAGGCACCTTCCTTCGAAGGCGTCCTGGCGCTCGGCCGGCCGACGTGGCGGAAGCTTCGCGGACGGATCTCGGAGCTGCTGAGCGCCGGGAGCCGGGAGATCCGGGACGTCCCCGGGCTCGGCGAGCGCGTCCTCGTGCCGCTGGACCAGGCGGACTTGGCTCTGCCGGTGGCCGTCCGCAACTACGTGGACTTCTACTCCTCACTGGAGCACGCGTCGAACATGGGACGGATGTTCCGGCCCGACGCGGAGCCGCTGCTTCCGAACTGGCGCCACCTGCCCGTCGGCTACCACGGACGCGCGGGGACGGTCGTCGTGAGCGGAACGCCCGTCGTCCGGCCCTGGGGCCAGACGAAGGACGACGATGATTCCGCACCGTCGTGGGAACCGACCCGCATGCTCGACATCGAGCTCGAGGTCGGGTTCTTCACCGGAGCCGGGAACCAGCTGGGAACCCCCATTCCGATCCAAACCGCCGGCGACCACATCTTCGGCCTGGTCCTGGTGAACGATTGGAGCGCGAGAGACATCCAGCGCTGGGAGTATCAGCCGCTCGGCCCGTTTCTCGGAAAGTCGTTCGCCACGTCCATCTCGCCCTGGGTGGTGACCCTGGACGCGCTGGAGCCTTATCGGATGGCGGGCCCGGTTCAGGACCCCGAGCCACTCCCCTATCTCCGGGCCGACGACGCCTCGGCGTTCGACATCGAGCTGGAGGTGGGGCTGTCCTCCGCCGCGATGAGCGAGCGAGGATTCTCCCCTCATGTCGTCTCGAGGACGAACTTCCGTTCGCTCTACTGGTCGATGGCGCAGCAGCTCGCGCACGCGACCTCGAACGGCGCCACGGCAGGTCCTGGGGACCTGTTCGCGTCAGGCACGATCTCGGGCGCGGACCCTTCCTCCTACGGCAGCCTTTTGGAGCTCTCGTGGCGGGGGACCCGACCGCTCGTCCTGCCTGACGGGTCGAAGCGAGCCTTCCTGGAGGACGGCGACACCGTCGTGATGCGCGGCTGGTGCGGCGACGGCCGCGAGCGCCCGCGCATCGGCTTCGGCGAACTCACCGGTACGATCGTGCCGGCTCTGGCCGACCACCTAGCCGACGGCCGACCCACTATCCAGTCGCCGCGAGAATGATGGCCCCCGCCCAGACCCACCAATCCGATCGAGACTCGCACATGTATGCGCGAATCCCGTACGAACGAGTCCCGGCATCCATCACAGGCGAGGTGCCAGGGCCGCTGGCGAGAGGAGGCAGATTCCTAGATCCCGTTTGCCACAGCCATCGCCTCCTCGGCGGTAAAACTGTCACTCGGACCCATCACGACCATGGTGGCATCCTCGGTAAGCCACTCGAGGGTCGTAGCGACCGGCCCTTCGGCGAGAAGCGCCTTCGTGTCGCCACGGATGGTGACGATGGCGAGCTGAGTCGGTCCAATCCCGTCCACCCGAGAAACTGCCTCTTCGAAGTCACCTTCACTGAGTTGTCGTGGCTGCACCATGACGAGGAACCTCCCCGAGGTGGCATCCTCGTACACGAACACGGCCACTCGACTCGTCGGATCGAAGCTGTCTGGATCGCTGATGAGTATTCGCTCGGGGGTGCCGATTCCGGCCGGAGCGGCGGCTTGATATCCAAGGGCTGAGATCGCCTCTGCAGGAGTGGCAACCTCAACGCCTCCCGGAAGAGGGGAATCCCAGTCGATTCCTCGCTCCGCTTCAACCTCCGCTGACTGGCTCTCGGCGCCGGCGAGCGGACCCACGCCGAGCAGCCCGCTTATGCCCACGACGCTCGTTGCCGAGCCGATCAATACCGCGAGCGCGAAGGCGACATTCCGCTGGTGTCTCAACTTGGCCCTTCGAGCGATCCTCCGGTCGGTTCCAAGGATGACACGCGCGACTCAGCAGCCGTAGGGTGCGAGCCGTGGCTTCCGCGCGAGATCACAGGTCGATGATCGAGAATCTCAAGACCCTGAACAGAGCTCCATTCGTACTCGGACTACTCTGCCTGTTCTTGGTCATGCTCAGTTTGGTGGTGCTGATCTGGGGTGGCTGGAGATGGGACCTCGCATTGATAGGACTCGGGAACTTGCTTCTCGGGCTCGGCCTGCTTGGCCTCTACTACCGGCTCCACCGAGGTAATTGATGGCTGGCTGCAATGCTTCGGGTTGGGGTCTGCTCCGGTTAGCTCACCTCATGCGCCCGTATTGACCTGGATCCGATCAAGGGGATCGTGACGATCAGCGGGGGGCTGCGTGCGAGCTGGAGCTGGCCGGTGCGCCGATGGGCAACGTCCGCAAGGCCTTGGAAGACGCTGGGTTCTCCGATTGGCGCTTGAGCCTCGACCATCACCTGACATCTCAGTGGTCATGCGTGGCCGGCTCGGGAATCGAGGTATCGACGGAGACGATAGTCCTTGTCGGTCACGCCTCTCGTTGATCTGGTGACCGATCAACTCCGGTTCGCGCAACGAAAGCCGAGCCGGGAGGACTGCACGATCGACCCAAGTCACCTTGCGCTGTGCTGCTGCAACCCCATGTGTGGAGCTGGGCTGTCCAAGGTCCTCGGCGAGGAACGCGGGTACTTGGGCAAGGTACGCTCGCGAAACAGCGGGTCGTCGAAGAGGCAGCGGCCCTCGCGTCGCGCCCAGAGTGGCTGGGTGATGTCAGTGCCCACGGCCCCGAGCACGTTGAAGCGAGTGGCGGAGAGGTGATCGGCGGATCACCACCGCACCTGTCGTTGCCGGCGTACGTGGATGGCCAGGACCAGGCCTAGGGGTGAGCCCCGAGGAGCGCTCCCCTCCGGGCTGCCCGCGTGCTCCAGGCGCAGGGGACCCATGGTTCGCAGCCGGCACGGGAGGCCCCGGTCAACCCCGGGATGAGGTGGCTGTTCAGCCCTCGGGACGGTGTGTAGTGCCGTGGGTCGCCTCACTCGCGCTTGTCGCGAGGCGGCACGGGATCACGTCCTGACCGATCGGACTTGGTATCGCGCATCGCAGCATCGCGCCCGTGGATGACGACCTCGCCGCTACCCGCACTGCGAACAATCTCGCGGGCGCGGCGAGTAGCCGCCGCCTGTGTGTCGTGATGCGAGATGGCACGCCGTGAGCCCGGAACCCTGACATCCCAGCCCCCACCATCAGCGGGCACCACGTGGCGCTCCCCCCTCCGGCTCACTGATTTCCATGCTGTCACCTCCGGGCGCTGATCTTTCATGGGCTGACGCGACCTCTGGCGCCGCGGCACGCTTGCCACTCGTTGGCCCTTGCCAACGAATCCCTCGCGCTTCTCCTCCTCGTAGAGGCGCTCGACAATGAACTCCTTGAGCAGCGTTTGGTACCCCGTGCCGCGCCGAAAGGCGAGCGCCTTGGCGCGACGGATGAGGGTCTCGTCAAAGCGCAGCGCAACGGGCTTGGTGCGAGCACGTGGCGGGGGAAGCGACTCGTCAGCATCAGAAGTCATGTCTGCGAGCAGCGCGTCGTTCAGCTCATGGGTCGCCCAGAAGGCAGCTTCCGCCGCCTCTGAGGCGAACGCCGGTACCTCTTCCCAGCTGTGGACGGTCGTCATGCGGGACTGGCGCCTAGTGGATGCCATGATCACTTGCCTCGCTTTCGGTAGCGGCGCTTCTCGCGTGGGGTGGCGTCGCGAGCGCTGATGACGCGAACCAGGTCGCGCCGGTGCGTGTACACGACAAAGAGGCGGCGACCGTCCTCGGTCGCGCCGAGCAGCGCCCAGCGTCGCTCGCGACCGACGTTGTACGCATCGGTGTTGGCACGACCCGGATCAAGCACGGCCTCCTCTGCCTCATACGGCTCGACGCCGCTTTCGCGGACATGCTCTTCGTTGCCCTCATCCCAGTCGAACGGCACGTCACGCTCTCCATCCCTCTCCCCCCGGGAGTATATACCATCGTATTCACAGAGAGAGTGGGGGGCCCAAGGGCCGGATGCCCGGGTAGGCGGGGAGGTCAAGCGCAACAAGGCGCGGATCAGCCGGACGACCGGCCAGAGCCACCGCGGCAGGCAGCCCTTGCCCCGATTCCAAGGACTGCCCAGCCCCGATCCCGGAATCTTGTCCGGGTTGCCGCCGAAACCCGCGGACTCGAGCGGCCACCTGGTCGATATCGCGGGCCATGATCGCCGCCCATCGGGCGGCGGGAGGAATCCGTCGAGCGACGAAGCGGAGCAGCGCCAGCCATACGGTCTCGCGTTTCGGCAGATACCGCGCGGACAATCTCCGGAGTATTTGACTGGTGCCGTAGACAGCGACGTGGATTCGACGTCAGGGCAGGAGCACACTCAACGGCTGCAGCCTGGCTCGCACTCGCCTGACCGATCCTCAGGAACCTTTTTTGGACCGGTCTTCGTCGCCTGCCCCTGGACTTCCTTCTTGGGGAGGATGAGGAGGCACCCCGTCGGGGGGCTCGAATGAGCGGCGGGCGCTGTCTGGGCCTACGCCCCCAGCTCGCCACAGAACTCCCCGAAGGCGTCCACGTAGGCGCGGATGTCCTCCTCCGAGTGCTGGACGCTGATCGTCCACTGCTCCTCGTCTCCCGGCGTCATGAAGATCCCGCGGTTCACCATCCAGGGCCAGGAGGCCGCGAACAGCTCGGCGTTCGCCTCCAGGAAGTCGCGGTAGTTCGTGAGCGGCTCGGGACGGTAGGAGACGCATCCCTTCGCGCCGAGGTCGACCGCGTGCGCCGGGATGCCGCTGTCGGCGATGGCCCGGCGACAGCCCTCCGCGAGGAGCGTCCCGAGCTTGCCGAGATGGTCGTACGCGTCGGGAGTCAACACCTCCGTCAGCGCGACCAGGCCGGCGCGACACGAAAGCGGATTGCCGTTGAAGGTCCCGAGCTGGGCCGCCCCGTTGTTGATGATGTCCATGACGGACGCCACCCCGCCGAACGCGCCGATCGTCGTCCCGCCGCCGATAGCTTTCGCGAAGCAGGCGAGGTCCGGCTGTACGCCGAACCGCTCGATCGCTCCGCCGGCCGCGATGGTCGCGCCCGACTTGACCTCGTCGAAGATAAGGACGACGCCGTGTTTCGTGCATAGCTCCCGGACGCGCTCGAGGTAGCCGGGGAGCGGCTGGACGATGCCGATGTTCATCATCACCGGCTCCATGATCATCGCCGCGATCTCCGAGCCTCGGGAGTCGAACGTTCGCTCGACGGCGCCCGCGTCGTTGAACGGCACCACCAGCGTGTGTTTCGCGGCGTCGGCCGGAATGCCCTTCGAGAAGGCTATGGTCGCGTAGGCCTCGTGGGCGTCGGCCATCCCGCCCTCGACCGCGTCCCGGAGCCCGAGCACGTCGGCGTTGGGGACCACGGAGTACATGACCGCGTCGTGGTGCCCGTGGTACGACCCCTCGATCTTCAGGATGGTGTCGCGGCCCGTCGCGGCCCGGGCAACGCGCACGGCGTCCATGGTCGACTCGGTGCCCGAGTTCGTGAAGCGCATCTGCTCCAGGCCGAACCGCCGGCAGATCTCCTCGGCGAGGGCGATCGTCACCTCGGTGGTGACCGCGAAGTGGACGCCCGTCCGGGCGGCGCGCTCGATGGCCTCCACGATCTTCGGGTGGGCGTGGCCGACGACGTTGACCCCGAAGCCGCTGTGGAAGTCCAGGTACTCGCGCCCGTCCACGTCCCAGACGTGCGAGCCCCGGCCGCGCTCCAGGTAGATGGGGTACGGGTCGTTCGCCTGGAACGAGGAGGCCACCCCCATGGGCATCGTCCTGACCGCGCGCTTGAAGAGGCGCTCGGAGGCCTTCGTGTTGTCGTTCAGGCGCTCGAGCTCCTGGCGCGCGATCTCTCGCGCCCTCGCGGTGATCCGCTCGGTGTCCGCACTCACGTTCGGTTCCTCCCCCTCGGCTCGAGAGCCGCTCACGACCTCCGGCGCTGCAGCGCCACTGTCCCTAATGCGAGCAGCACGCCGGCCAAGAAGATGATCGTTCCCATCACGTTCACCTGGGGCGGAACGCCGAATCGAGAGGCGCCGAACACCCACAGGGGAAACGTCAGGGTCTGGCCCGAGTTGAACGCCGTGACGACGTAGTCGTCGACCGACAGCGCGAACGCGAGCGACGCCGCGGCGAGGATGCCCGGGAGAATCAGCGGGAACGTGACCCGCCAGAACGTGACCCAGGGCGTCGCTCCCAGATCCTTCGCCGCCTCCTCCCATTCGACGTTGAACCCGTGGGTTCGCGCCTTCACGGTGACCACGACGAAGGAGATGGTGAACATTATGTGCGCGATGAGGACGGTCCCGAGGCCGCGGGCCGTCCCGAAGGTGACGAACAGCGACAGAAGGGAAGCTCCCAGGACGACCTCCGGCGTCGCCATGGGCAGGAAGATGAATAGGTTCGTCGACCCGCGCCCCCGGAACCGGTGGCGGGTCAGCGCCAGGGCGATCAGGGTGCCGAGCGCGGTCGCGATGAGCGTCGTGACCGCCGCAACGACGAGCGAGTTCTCGAGCGCCGTGGTGAGCTCCCGGAAGCGAAAGAGCTCCCGATAGTGGCGCAGTGTGAAGCCCTGCCAGGTGAAGTTGAAGCGTCCCTTCAGGTCGTTGAAGCCGAACAGGATCATGACGGCGATGGGCAGGACGAGGTAGGCGATGACGAGGGCCGTGTAGGCGGGGAGGATCCATCCCTTGCGCCGCCCGCGAGCGGGGCGGGGGGCCGGCCCTTCGATCCCGAGGGCTCGATCCGCCACCGCCGCGGTCGCCGGGCCGCTCGCCTCCTGGCTCATCCCGTGAGCTCCTCCGTGCCGAGGACCTTCGCGTACGCGGCGACGCCGATCAGGATGGCCGCCATCAGGACGAACGAGATGGCCGCGCCCTCCGGGTAGTCGTTATTGATGAGCATCTCCCGCTGGATGACATTGCCGATCATGGTCGTATTGGTGCTGCCGAGAAGTTGGGCGTTGATGAAGTCGCCGACAGATGGGATGAAGGTGAGCAGCGATCCGGCGAACACACCGGGGAGCGACAGCGGCAGCGTGACCTTCGCGAAGGCGACGAGGCGGTTCGAGTAGAGGTCCCCCGCCGCCTCCAACAGCCCCTTGTCGAGCTTCTCCAGGGACGCGTAGAGCGGCAGGGCCATGAACGGCAGGAAGTTGTAGACGAGTCCCGACACCACTGCGACGGGCGTGGCCAGCAACCGGAAGTCCTCGGGCAGGAGGCCGATACCCTTGAGCGTAGCCAGCACGAACCCCTGGTCCGCGAGGATGAACTTCCAGGAGAGCGTCCTGATGATGAACGACACGAAGAAGGGAAGGATGATCATGAAGAGCAGGGCGCTCTTCCACCGCCCACCCCGCACGGCGATGAAGTACGCCAGCGGGTAACTGAGGACGAGGCAGCCGAGCGTCACGAGGAGCCCGTACTCGACCGAGCGCACGAGCTGCGTGTCGAACTTGGAGAACACATCGACGTAGGTCTGCCAGTGCCAGGTCAACCGGTACCCCGTCTCCAGCGACCCCTCCTGAAGCGAGATGAAGAGCATCTGGATCGTGGGCCACGCGTAAAAGACGAAGAGCCACGCGAGGCCGGGGAGAAGCAGGAAGTAGGGGGCCAATCTCCGGCGCCGACCGGCGGACCTTGGCCTCGAGACGGCGACCCCCACCTCTACCCCTGGATCACCGGATCGAACAGGTCATGCCACGCCTCTTCCTCTTCCGCGTCGAGGTTCTTGTACACATGGGTGTTCGAAAGCGTCGTGTCGTCCGGCCACACGGTGGTGTCGTCCGCGAGCGCCACCAGCGCCGGGTCGTCGAACTCCTTGGCGTCCTGGCGGATGATCTCCCGGATGACCTCGTCGTCGACGGGCGACTCGTACCAGACCCACTCGGTGATGGCCGCGGCGATCTCGGGCTGGTATACGAAGTTGATCCACTCGTGCGCATCCGTCGGATGCTCGGCCTTGAGCGGGATCACCATGTTGTCCACCCAGCGCATCCC
>JACDCJ010000061.1 GCA_013817655.1 Actinosomnolentus pattersoniae (SeqCode) | reverse complement strand
GGTCTCGGCCTCGATGCTCTCCCGCCGCGGCCTGAAGCGGAGCCGCCTTGCGCGGCCCCGGGCGCTGGGGCTCCTGCCGAAGTCCCGGAAGCCGGAGGGGACCGGCAAGCTCATCGTCTTCGAGGGTGGGGAGGGGTCGGGGAAGGGCACCCAGATCGGCCTTGCGGCCCGCTACCTCGAGGGGAAGGGGCACGAGGTCGTCGTCACGCGGGAACCCGGGGGCACGGAGTTCGGTGACCGGCTCCGCGAGACCATCCTGCGGCCCGAGACCGGCTCGGTCGACCCGCGCGCGGAGGCGCTGTTGTTCGCGGCGTCTCGCGCCCAGCTCGTGTCGAACGTGATCCGGCCCGCCCTTGCAGAGGGGAAGGTGGTCCTTTGCGACCGCTTCGTGGACTCCTCGGTGGCCTATCAGGGGGTGGGACGGGGATTGGGCGAGCAGGACATCCTCGCGTTGAACGCGTGGGCGACGCAGGGACTCTTCCCGGACGCTGTCGTCCTGCTGCACATGGAGCCCGAACAGGGGCTCGCGCGGGCCGGGGCCGACCCCGACCGCATCGAGCAGGAGGACATCGCCTTCCACGCGAAGGTCGCGGACGCCTACCTGCGGATCGCGGAGGACCACCCCGAGCGATTCCTCGTCGTCGACGGGAGGGGACCCACCGAAGTGGTGCACGGGCGGGTGTGCGAGGCCCTCGACCGGGCGCTGGCGACCGAGGAGGACCAGCGCGCGGGGGCGACGTGAACCAGGCCGTCCCGCCCATCATCGCCTCGGTGCCCGGCCAGGACCAGGCGACCCTGTTCCTCGCCGGCGCCACAGAGCGACCGCACCACGCGTACCTCCTAACCGGTCCGGAAGGGTCGGGGAAGCGCCTCGGCATGCGAGCGTTCGCGGCGGCCCTGCTGTGCGCGGACGGCGGCTGTGGCTCCTGCCGCTCGTGCCGGCTGGCCCTCGGCGAGCGTCACCCGAACATGCTCGTGCTCGAGCCGACCGGCCCCGATATCCTGGTGGGGCGGGACTCGAGTGACTTCAACACCGCCCGATGGCTGGCCGGCCGCGCGCATCTGACGGCGCCCGAGCCGGGCCGCAAGCTCATGGTCGTGATCCAGGCCGACCGGCTGCGCATCGAGGCGGCGGACGTCCTGCTGAAGGTGCTCGAGGAGCCGCCGCCGGACACGATCTTCCTCCTGCTCTCCGCCCGGCCCGACGAGATCCCGGATACCGTCCGGTCGCGGTGTCAGGCGGTCGCCTTCCCCCCGCTGACGGAGGAGTTCGCGGTGGGGACGCTCGTCGGCGAGGGAATCCCCGAGGACCGCGCCAGGCTCGCGTGCCGGCTCGCCGGCGGGAACCTGGGACGGGCGCGTCGACTGGCGCGGGACGAGGGCGGCCTCGGGTTTCGCGATCACGTGCTCGACGCGGCGCGGCGAGCGCAGGATGGTCCGGCCGGCGCGCTCGCGGCGGCTGAGGCCATGGCCTCTGCCGCGAAGGAGTTCAAGGCGGGGCTCGGGTCGGAGCTGGAGGCGGAGCTGGAGCCCATGCTTGACGAGCGGGGCAAGCCCGACGAGGCCTTCCGGGGAGTGATCCGCCGGATGCAGGACGCGCACGACAGAAGGGTTCGCCGGGCGGAACGGGAGTTCTACGATTGGTCGCTGCTTGCCCTCGCGACGTTCTTTCGCGACGCGTCGCTTCTGGCGGCCGGCGGGGACGAGGAGCTCGTCATCAACCTCGATCTCCGGGAGGAGCTCGCCCGACAGGGGTGGTCCGCCGGGGATGGCGCGCGTGCGCTGGCGCACGTCGAGGAGGCACGCGCCGATCTGGCCGACGAGACGAACCTCAACCCTCGGCTGATCCTCGAGCGGTTGTTCCTGCGCCTGTCGTCGCTAGGGGCTGCCCGGACGGCCTCGGTACAATGAGGCCGTCGCCGGAGTAGCTCAGTCGGAAGAGCGACGCATTCGTAATGCGTAGGTCCGGGGTTCGATTCCCCGCTCCGGCTCCAAGAAACGCGAGCTCAATGGCTGAATCCGACGGAGCGGATGCGAGCATCTCTCGTCTTCCGGGAATCGATGGGGAATCACTGCCAGACTCCCGCCCGGTCGTCGGCGGGGAAGGGCGGCACGGTCTTGAGCAGCGTGGCGGGGACATCTGGGTCGCCAAGGTGTACATCGGCCTCACCGACACCGGTGGGCGACGTTATCCGACGCAGCCGATCCACCGCTCGAAGCGGCACGCCGACAAGGGGCTGCCCCATCTGGCGGCCCGCTGGACAGAGTTGGCGCCGAAAGTCCGCGTCCTCATCCACCACGGCGTCGTCTACGAAGCGACCGCCCATGAGGCAACGGCGTTCCACTGGCCGAAGCCTCAGGTCGAGCAGCGGTGCCCGATGCCGGCTTCGTCATCCAGACGAGCGTTCTCCTGGACGGACTTAGGCACGTTGAGGTCGTGAGGTCGGGGCTCGCCGTTGGTGGATGGGCCGCCTGGGGCCCTTGCCGTCAGTAGGTGGGAAGGGACGCCTTGTCGCAGAGATCGCTTCGGGCCATTGGGTCCAGGGTGGCTGGGTTCTTCGGGCAGGGGGTGCGACCGGGAGCGTGGCGGCTGGTAAAGGAAACGATCTAAGCTTTACCTAGCGGGAGAATTGCGGCAAGGGAGAGGCCCCGGGGAATCCCGAGGTGTTAGGAAAGGATAGCCGCTACCCTTTACTAAGGGCGCAATCGCTGAAAGGATAGCTCCAGGTGCGAGGTCACTTCGAGCATCGGGTGTGGGAATACAACCCCGCGCTCTACGCGCCTGCCCGCTATCGCCGCGCCTGCGGATATGACACGTTCATCCCGGCTCCTCTGGTTGATCTGGAGATCGGCCTCTCGGGTGACTTGGCGGGCATAGTGTCGGACGCCGAGAAGGCCATCGCGGACCTCAACAAGGCCGCTAGCCCGGAGCTCGTGCCGCTTGCCCGGTTGATGCTGCGCACCGAATCCATCGCGTCGTCCAAGGTCGAGGGCATGCAGGTCGACGCGCGGACGCTAGCGCGCGCCGAGGCCAACCGGGAGACCGGCAGGCAGATAGGTTCTGACGCCGCCGAGATTCTTGCCAACGTCGACGCCATGCAGCTTGCCATCGAGCGTGCCTCGTCCGTGGAGGCGATCAAGCCGCAGGACGTTGTCGACATCCACGCCGTGCTCATGGCGCGGGCGCCCAACGCCAAAATCGCGGGGCGGATCCGAAGCGCACAGAACTGGATCGGCGGCAATGACTACAACCCCTGCGCGGCTGACTTCGTGCCGCCGCCGCCCGAGGAGGTCGAGAGGCTGCTTAGCGACGTCTGCCGCTTCTTCGCTCACGAGTGGTTGCCTCCACTGGTCCAGGCCGCCATCGCGCATGCACAGTTCGAAACCATCCACCCGTTCGACGACGGCAACGGCCGCACGGGCCGAGCCCTCGTCCAGGTCATCCTGCGTCGGCGCAACTTGGCGCCATCATTCGTGCCCCCCATCAGCGTGGTCCTGGCCCGCGACAAGGACCAGTACATCAGCGGACTGACGCTGTTTCGTGCGGACCGCTTCGGGGAGTGGCTGGAGATCTTCGCGGTGGCCGCGAGTCAGGCGGCCGGTCTGGCTGCTCGCTACACCTCACGCGTCATGAAGCTGCAGGTGGACTGGCGTAGGCAGCTCAGGACACACTCGAGCCCTCGCGCGGATGCGGCCGCATGGGCAGTGATCGACGTGCTTCCGGCGCATCCGGTCATCACGGTCCCGGTTGCCGTCGCCGCAACGAGACGAACGAGACCCGCAGTCACCAACGCGATCGCCGAGCTCGAGGAAGCAGGCGTGCTGCGGCGGCTCGGCGAGTCCCGACGCAACCGGGCGTTTGAAGCAGTGGGGCTGCTAGATCTGGTGGTCGGGTTGGAGAGCGGTATCGACTGAACGTGTTCAACGGGTCCTGTCAAGACGCCGAGAATGCGCCCGAGCTGCATCGGTCCGGGATTCGATTCGACATCGTTCCCCCCTTCGCGTCCACGCACTCGTAACGGGGGCCGAAGCCCCCGCGGGCGAGGCGGGGCTCGAGGCGCTGCGGGACCACGGTCAACTCGGCGGCGAACGACGACAAGAATCAGAGCCGGATGGCGGACTCGCCCAGCCGGCTGCCCCCCTGATCGGGGGGAGCGGGAAGGTCAGGCTCAGCCGAACGGTCTCATGCCCAACCAGTATCGAGCGTGGCGCCCGTGAGAGCAACCGATGCCGCGCCTCCCGCGGGCGGTCCCGTTCCTTGCGCACCTCTCCGATCCGGGAGGCCGCTCGCACCGAGAGGCCCCGAGCCGTGGGTCGGACACCGGGATGGATTGGCTGAAGCGCCCTCCACGAAGGCCCATTCGCAGCTTTCGCAGAACCGGCCCTGCCAGATCAGCCACTCAGGGGGATCGATCACGGGCCGATCGCAGCACGGGCAGTCCCTCACGCCGAAGCGTTCGCAGCACAGACGTCTTTGGATTACCTGCAGTCCCAGAGTCGACCGGTCCGTCCAGATCCCCGCGCGGACGCTGGCCCAGCGGTGCGCCTGGCTCAGCAGCAGGCCTGGCGTGCGAGCGGCAACTCGCGCCGCCCGGTGTCGATGCGGGCCTTCGGGGATGGGGAGTCACCCTTGACGGCCTTGATGATGGCGGAGTGCAACCCGGGCGCCGACTGGTGCGTGGGGGTGAGGCTGATGCTCCGGAATCCCGCGGCCTCCAGCTGATCTTCGTATTCCGCGAACGACAACGCACCGGCGATGCAGCCGACGTAGGTGCCGCGTTCGGCCCGCTGTTCGGGCGTCAGATCGTTTTCGGCGACCACGTCTGTGATCCCGATGCGCCCACCCGGCCGGAGCACACGGAACATCTCCGCGAAGACCCGTGGCTTGTCGATCGAGAGATTGATCACGCAGTTGGAGATGACGACGTCGACCACACCCGCGGGCAGCGGGATGTCTTCGATGTAGCCCTTGAGGAACTCGACGTTGGTCGCGCCCGCCTCCGCACGGTTCTTGAGCGCCAGTGCGAGCATCTCTTCGGTCATGTCGAGACCGTAGACCTTGCCGCCCGGCCCCACCCGCTTCGCGGAGAGCAGCACGTCGATTCCACCCCCCGAGCCGAGATCCAGGACGGTCTCTCCCGGACGAAGGTCCGCCACGGCGGTCGGGTTCCCGCAGCCGAGGCTCGCCAGGACCGCCGCGTCGGGGAGGCCTTCCTCCCGGAGACCCTCGTAGAGCCCGGATCCGAACGCCTGTCCTTCGGCGGCGCACGCCGACCCCGCGCAGCAGTCGCCGGCCATGACGGTCCCCTCGACCACAGCCCGCGCCGACTCCGCGTATCGCTCACGAACCTCTTCACGAAGCTGAGTGTCGCTCGTCATCTGGGACCTCCTTGGGGGTCGAACACTCCGGCCAGTCGCGAGAGTGCGTCCCGGTCGAGGGAGTAGTACGCCCACGTGCCTCGCTGCTCACGTTCCAGGAGCCCCGCCGCGAGCAGCTTCTTGAGGTGGAAGCTCACCGTCCCCTGTGCCAGGCCGAGCAGCGGCATGAACTCACAGACGCAGACGGGCTCCTCGGCGTTGGCGAGCAGGTTCACGATCCGCACGCGGTGTGGATCCGCCAGCGCCTTGAAGATCGAGGCGAGGGTCCGCGCTCCCTCGGGATCGATGTCCGGGCCCGCGACGGGCGCGCAGCAGGCGACAGGGGGCGAGACGGCCTCTGCGAGAAGCGTCCTGGTCATCGCCCGAACTCCCTTTCTCGGACCGCCATCGGCGGCTCTGCTGCATCGACGGATCTCGATCCAGAACGATAGGCCCTGGATCGACGAGTGTCAATACATGCGCAACGGCCACCACCCTCACGGAAGAGGCGCCCTCGCGATTCGAAGTTCTGACAGGATCGGGGGCCTAGGAAGGGGGGAAGCCGTGACCGAGACGCCCATCGCCGACTACGCGCTGCTGTCCGACTGTCATTCGGCCACCCTCGTCTCCCGGAATGGGTCGATCGACTGGCTCTGCCTCCCGCGGTTCGATTCGGCCTCCGTCTTCGGGCGGCTCCTGGACGAGGCCGCCGGACACTGGTCGATCACCGCCCCGGACGCCATCGAGAGCTCGCGCCGCTACGTCGACCGGACCATGGTGCTCGAGAGCTCCATCCGGACGGCCACCGGGCGCGCCACGCTCACCGAGGCGATGTCGCTCCTCGATGAGCGCGATCACGACCTCGGCCGGGGCGCGCCTGGCGTGCTGCTGCGCCATGTCCGCTGCGACGAGGGGGAAGTGGCCTTCGAGATGGAGTTCGCCCCGCGACCCGAGTACGGGCTCATCTACCCGTTGCTCGCTCCGATCCGAGGCGGGGTGGCGGGCCGCGGCGGCGCCCAGCAGTTCGTCCTGTCGACCTCGTTCGAGACGAGTATCGAACGCGCGGTCGCCCGCCTCCGATTCTCGTTGAAGGCGGGCGAGAGCGCGGGGTTCGCGCTGCACCACGGCTCCAGCTGGGAGGAGGTGCCATCGGTGTGGAGCCAGGCCGACATCACCGATCGCCTGAACGGAACGGTGCGGGCCTGGCAGGCCTGGTCCTCCGCCCACCAGCGCTACGATGGTCCTTGGAGCGATCTCGTCTATCACAGCGGGCGCGTGTTGCAGGCGCTCATGTACCAGCCCACCGGCGCGATCGTGGCCGCTCCGACTACCTCGCTTCCGGAGGACGTCGGCGGCGAACGCAACTGGGACTACCGCTACGCGTGGGTGCGCGACGCGAGCTTCACCCTCGATGCCCTTTGGGTCGCGGCATGCCCGGACGAGTCGAGCAAGTTCTTCTCGTGGATGGCGGGCGCCGTCGCATCGCAGATCGACTTCGGGGCCGACCTGCAGATCATGTTCGGGATCGGCGGAGAGCACGATCTCTCCGAGCGAGTGCTTCCCCACCTCTCCGGGTGGCGAGGCAGTCGGCCGGTTCGCACGGGCAACGGCGCCTGGAGCCAGCGCCAGCTCGACGTTTACGGGGAGCTGCTGGGCGCCGCCGAGCGGCTCAAGGATCAACTCGGCGATCTGCCCGTGGACACCGAGAGGTTCCTGGTGCAGGTGGCCGACGCGGCCGCCGCCCGGTGGGGCGAGCAGGACCAGGGGATCTGGGAGATCCGGGGCGAGCCCCGGGACTTCGTCTACTCGAAGCTGATGTGCTGGGTGGCGCTCGACCGCGCCATCGCGCTGGCTCCGTCGCTGGACGCGGCCGATCGCGTCGGGGACTGGACGTCGACTCGGGAGGAGATCCGGCGGGCCATCCTCGAGAAGGGATGGAACGAGAAGGTCGAGGCGTTCACCCAGTCGTTCGACTCGGACGAGCTCGACGCCTCCAACCTGATGATCCCCATCGTGGGGTTCCTGCCACCGGAGGACCCGCGCGTGCTCGCGACGATCGAGGCCACGGAGCGCGACCTCACGGACGAACGGGGGCTGGTGTTTCGCTACAAGGCCGAGGACGGCCTGAGGGGCTCGGAGGGGACGTTCCTCCTGTGCACCTTCTGGCTGGCCCAGGCGCAGGCGATGGCGGGACGGGTGGAGGAGGCCCGGGCCACCTTCGAGCGCTCGATCGCCTTCGCCAACGACGTCGGGCTGTTGGCGGAGGAGGTCGACGAGGCCACCGGCGAGCTCCTGGGGAACTTCCCCCAGGCGTTCAGCCACATCGGCCTGGTGAACGCCGCCTGGGCGATCGCCGAGGCCGAGCGCCGGGGCAGGAGCACGAGATGAAGGCCATCATCGTCACCCCGGGGACGCCCAACAGCGCCCGGCTCGAGGAGATCCCGGACCCTTCGATCGACGACGTGCCGTACGGGCGCGGCGTCCTCGTAAAGATCCTGCGGGTGGGACTGGACGGCACCGACAAGGAGATCAACGCCGGCCAGTACGGAACCACGCCGGAGGGTTCCGACTATCTGGTACTTGGCCACGAGAGCTTCGGGGTGGTGCGGGAGGTCGGCCCGAGCGTGACCGAGCTCGCTCCGGGGGACCATGTCGTGGCAAGGGTCCGCCGCGCCGGCTCGAGCCTGTACGACCGGATCGACATGCCGGACTTCACCACCGACGCCACCTACTTCGAACACGGCATCAGCCGCGTCCACGGGTTCCTCACCGAGTTCTACGTCGAGGAGCCCCGGTACTTGATCAAGATCCCTCAGTCGCTCAAAGAGGTCGGCGTCCTGCTCGAGCCGACGAGCGTCGTGGAGAAGGGGATCTCACAGGCGTACGAGGTCCAGCGACGGCTCAAGGTGTGGCAGCCGGGGAGGGCGGCCGTGCTGGGCGCCGGGACCATCGGAGTCCTGGCAACGATGGCCCTGCGGAACCGTGGGCTCGAGGTGGTCACCGCGGGCCTGCAGGAGCCTCCTTACCTCAACTCCGAGCTGGTGGAGGCCATCGGCGCGCGATATGTCAGCACCGAGCGCACCCCCCTGCCTCGGATCGCGGAGACGTTCGGGCAGTTCGACATCGTCTTCGAGGCCACGGGGTTCTCGCCGTTGATCTTCGAAGCCCTCTGCGTGCTGCTCGGCAAGAACGGGGTGATGGTGCTGTCCTCGGTGACCGGCGGCAGTCGGCGCGTCGAGGTGGCGTCGGACGCGTTGAACCTCGACTTCGTGCTGGGCAACAAGGCCATGGTTGGAACCGTGAACGCCAACAGGGAGCACTTCGAGGCCGGGGTGCGCGACCTCGCCATAGCGGAGGCCGAGTACCCGGGATGGCTGCGGCGTCTGCTCACCCATCCTGTCCACGGACTCGACCAATGGGAGAAGGCCTTCGAGCTTCTCGGTGCACCTGGGGTGATCAAGGTGTTCGTGGAGGTGGCCGGGTGAAGGCCCTGGTGGACGTCTCGCTGAGGATCACGCCGGACATGCTGGTCTGGCCGGGGGATCCCTCGGTCGAGATCCATCCCCGCGTGCAGATCGCGCAGGGCGACGCGGCCAACGTTTCGGAGCTGCGGATCGGGACGCACACGGGAACGCATGTGGATCCGCCACGGCACTTCCTGGAAGGGCATCATGGGATCGACGGGGTGTCGCTCGACGTCCTGGTGGGGCCGGCCGTCATCGGCCATCTTCCCGGTGCGCGGGGCCCATTGGGCCCGGAAGACCTCGACGCGCTCGGGCTGGCGGACGGCGTGACGCGCCTGCTCCTGAAGACTTCGAACTCCCAGCTCTGGCGGCGCACCGGGCCGGTGGCCTTTCCCGAGACCTACGCCTGCCTTTCGCTCGAGGGCGCCAGGTGGGTGATCGAGCGGGGGATCGAGCTCATCGGCGTCGACTTCCTCTCCATCGAGGAGCGCGGCACCGAGGGCCATCCGGTTCACGTGGAGCTGCTCTCCAAGGGGGTCGTGATCGTCGAGGGGCTTGATCTCGGGCCGGCGGAGCCCGGGGACTGCACGTTCATCTGCATGCCTCTTCGGATACAGGACGGCGACGGCGGGCCGGCCAGGGCCGGCGTCATCCCGTCCTGAGCCGGGGCGGAAGAGTCAAGAGGGGGCAGCGGTCGTGGACGATCCTGCGGAGATCCTCGAGCGTTCGCGCACGATCGCGGTGGTGGGCATGTCCACCGATCCGGCGAAGGCCGCCTATTCGGTCCCCGC
>JACDCJ010000203.1 GCA_013817655.1 Actinosomnolentus pattersoniae (SeqCode) | reverse complement strand
GATGAGGAGGGTTAGAAGAAGGGCCGCCTGAAACAGCATCCCCCGGAGATCGATCCGCTCTCCACGCAGGCCGCGACGCACCATTTCGGCCGTCGCGAACCCGGGAGGGGCGGAGACCTCGCCCGTCACGGGGTGGGCCATTTCAGTAGCGCCTCCTGACACGCCGGACGAACCGATCGCTCACGAGGTTCAGAGAGAGCGTGATGAAGAATAGAAGCAACCCCACGAAGAACAGGCTGTTGAAGGCCGCCGTGTTCCCACTCACCTGATCGGAACCCGAGGCCAGGGCCGTCATGGCCGCGGTCATGGTCTGACCCGGTCCGAAGACATTGGTGGTGAACAGGGAACCCCCTGTCCCACCGGCGGCGATGGCGACGACCATGGTCTCGCCGATGGCGCGGGAGATCCCGAGGATGAGCGCCGCCACGATGCCCGAGACCGCGGCGGGGAAGACGATCCGCAGGCTCGTGGTCATCCTCTTCGAGCCGAGGCCGTAGGCGGCCTCCCGCATCGACCGGGGCACGGCGTGCATGGCGTCCTCCGCGATCGAGGCCACGAGGGGCGTAACCAAGATCCCCACGCCGATGCCCGCGGCGGCCATGTTGAAGAGGGTCGCCCCGCTCGTCAGCTTCTGCACGAGGACCGGGCTGATGAACGTGAGGGCGAAGAACCCCATGACCACGCTCGGTATGCCGGCGAGGATCTCGAGGATCGGCTTCAACACGCGGCGCAGCCGGGGGCTCGCGTACTCGGAGAGGTAGATGGCGGCTCCCAGTCCGAGCGGTGCGGCGACGATCATGGCGATCGCCGAGACGAGCATGGTCCCGACGACGATCGTCTTGATGTCGAACAGGCCCCGGCGGGGGAACCAGCCCCGCTGCCAGAGGCCGCCGAGATCGACCTGGCTCAGAAACTTGAGGGCCTCGCCCACCAATGACGTGATGATCAACGCGCTGATCACAACGGAGATCCCCGCGGCCGTGAGGAAGATCGCACGAATCGCGCCCTCCTTCCGCCGCCGGGAGGAGCTCCCACGGAGGTCGCTGAGGCTGAGGGTCGCCCCTGACTTGGTCATCGCCTCGGCCTCAGCCACGTACCACTCACCTCTTCCACTGAAGCGGGGCCGGCCGATCCGGCCGACCCCGCCTCCGGAGCATCAAGTGGTCTATGCGGCGGCGTCTTCCCACGCCGCCTGCGTCGCCGCGATGCGCTCGGAGGGGAGGTCGACATACCCCGACTCCGCTACCGCTTCGTTCAGCCCGGCGTCGGTCATGTAGAAGTCGACGTACCCCTTCAGGGCCGGGTTCTCGGCCGCCTTGTCCGTGTTCACGTAAATGTACAACGAGCGGGACAGGGGATAGGACCCATCCGCGATCGTCTCCCGGCTCGGTGCCACGCACCCGTCTCCCCCGTCGATCTCCACGATCTTGACTCCTTCGGCGGCCTCCTCGGCGAACGCGAATCCAACCCATCCCAGCGATGAGGGAGAGCCCTCGATCCCCTGGATGATCACGTTGTCGTTCGGCGACGACTGGTAGTCCGGACGCGTGGCTTCCTCCGCTTCTCGCTCCTCGATGATGTCGGCGAGGGCCAGCTCGATGAACGCATCGTAGGTTCCGGACTCCTCACCCGGGGCCACGATGTCGAGCGGGGCGTCGGGGTACGGCACGGCCGCCCCACCGACCTCCGTGCCCAGGTCGTTGGCATCCGACCAGTTCGCGAATCCCTCCGACTCCGGCCCGATCAACGCGTACAGGTCGCCCGTGTTCATGCACGTCACGGCCTCGTTCTGCGGGTTGGTCATCACGGTGATGCCGTCGAGCGCGACCTCGAGCTCCACGAAGTTGATGCCGTTCTCCTCGCAGAGGGCCTGCTCCTCCTCCTTGATCGCCCGGGAGGCGTCGCTGATATCGGTCTCTCCGTTGCAGAACAGCTCGAAGCCGTCGCCCGTCCCCGGCCCGTCGACGCTCACGCTGACGTCCGGGTTGTCCTCGGCGAACAGCTCCGCGACCAGGGCGGAGATCGGCTGGACGGTCGAGGAACCCGAGACCACGATGTCGCCGGTCAGCGCCGTGGCTCCACCGTCACCCGTCGCCGTGGCTCCACCGTCACCCGTCCCGCTATCTCCGTCATCGTTGCCGCACGCGACCGCGGCCAGTGCCAGCGCGATCAGCGCCCCGCTTATCCTGTATCGGTGCTTTCGATCACTCATGGATCCTCCTTCGCGGAACGTGCGACCAGATGTGGAGCGAGCACCCACGATCCCCGGGAGGGGCTTCGAGGCGGAGAGGGAGAGGAGGACAGGCCTCGAACCCCCTCCCGGGGATACCGCCGGCCGGGCCGGCGGTTCTACGGGCTTGGCCGTACGTGGACTCCACGTTCAAGACGCTAGAGGGGACCCGTGAACCGCCCGGGGCGACGAGATGAACGGAACGTGAACGCTGATCAGCCGATCCGGCCACGGAAAGGACACGAGGTTCAGAGAACGACGTCTTCGAGGAACTGGGTCCGAAGAGCGATGAGCAGGGATTCGGCTCGACGGGCCGCCAGCCCGACAGCCTCTGCGGAAACCGCCTCCCCGGCGGTCGACATGGATGCGATCGTGCCCAACTCCTCGATCACGTCCGAGAACTGAAGCGGGCGCCCCGGCGCATCTCCGACCGAACGGTCAATCGAATGGGCGGGGCGAGAAGAGGCGGAGAGGGTCGGGGGAAGGTCGACCCACTTCCGCCCCTCCCCCGTCACGAGAACTCCCGTATCACGGCCGCTCCGTGCCGCAGCTCCGAAGCCGCGTCCATGGCCGCGAAGCTAACGGCACCGGGTAGCGGCCCGAGAGCGGAGCCGTGAACGAGGCGTGAACGTTGCGCCCGATGAAACCGCAGGAGGCCCCCCCCC
>JACDCJ010000202.1 GCA_013817655.1 Actinosomnolentus pattersoniae (SeqCode) | reverse complement strand
GTAGACGTCGATGACGGCGGGATGGATGTAGCACTGGCGGCAGATCGTGGGCGTGTTGCCGAGCCGTTCGGCGACCCGCATGACGGCTTCCGTCACGCGTCCCCTGGCCTCCTTCTCCTCCCCGCAGGGCCCGCATTCGAGCAGGGCCGTGGCGGCATGAAGAGTGCCGGCCCAGGTCCGGAAGTCCTTGGCCGTGAACTCCTCGCCGGCGATCTCGCGCAGGTAATCGTTCACATCGGCCGAGGTGATATCACGCCGGCTCCCCTCGTCGTCCAGATACTGGAAGAGCTCCTGACCCGGCACGTCCTGGCACTGCTTGACGACTCTCGCCAACTGCCGGCTCCGAACGTCGACGCCATGGCGCCTCCCGCTCTTGCCGCGGAACTCGAACCGTACGGTCGATCCCTCGACGGAGGCGTGTCGATCGCGCATCGTCGTCAGCCCATAAGACTGGTTCCGGCGCGTGTACTCCTCGTTCCCGACACGAATCAGAGAGGACTCGAGGAGACGCACCACGACCGCCAGAACCTTCTCGCGCGGGAGGCCCTTCTTCCGCAGGTCGGAGCTCGTGCGTTGCCGGATCTGCGGCAGCTTTCGGGCAAAGGGGACTATCCGCGCGTACTTCCGTTCGTCGCGAATCGCCCGCCAATCGGGATGATAGATGTATTGCTTCCGCCCCTGATCGTCCCGGCCCGTCGCCTGCAGGTGCCCGTCAGGATCGGGGCTGATCCATACATCCGTCCAGGCGGGAGGGATGGCCAGCGAGTTCAACCTCTCCCGCTGCCCGGCATCGCGGAGCACTCGGCCGCCCGGAGCGAGATAGCTGAATCCCCTTCCGCGGCGTCGACGGGTGATACCGGACTCCTCGTCCGAGACGTAGCGCAGCCCGGCGGCCTGGGCCGCTGCGGCCGCCTCCTCGGCAGAGCCGGTCGTTTCCTCGAGCTTCTTCATCCTGCGCCGGGCTCCTCTTCACACAGATGCGTGTTTGACATCACGGGAAGATCGGGTATGATGAAAACGGACGGCGTGAACGAGCCAGACCGGCCGCCCGAACCGGCCCCGCCTTGCGGGATGATGAAGCGTCCTGACCGGGACGCGATGCGCGGCACCGTCGTGCCGAACCGCTGAAAGGACCGCCGGGGCACCGTCCACGCCGTTGCCAGCCGGTTAGCCTCGAGCGCCCCGCCCGAACCGGGTGGGGCGCTTCTTGTCTCGGGATTGTACCCACCCCACGCGCCCTAAGCAGTAAGAAACAGGACTCCCGGGGCACAGACTCTTCACACTCCGGTCAACGGCCGGCCATGCCCCGCGCCTAGTCTCTGGGCATGAGGATTCACTCATTCGCCCTATCTCGAGTGCAAATCGCAAAGGAGAGCTCCGCATGAAGCGTTTGTGTGCGCGGATCGCCGTTCTGGGGGTGGTCGCGGGCAGCCTGGTCTTCCCGGCAGCCTCTACCGCCCAGGAAAGCTCGATCCTTCTGGGAAAGGTGATGGACGCAGCCACGGGAGAGCCGCTCGTCGGAGCCCAGGTCGCCGTCGCGGGGACCGCAGAGGGGGCGATCACCGACGTCGATGGCCGGTACCGGTTGCATCTGCCCCCGGGCGCCTACGACCTGCGCGTGGCCTATCTCGGCTACGCCGACAAGACGGTTACCCGGGTCCAGGTCACCCCCGGTCAGCCCAATGTCCAGGACATCACGCTCCAGTCGGAAGCGATCCAGGCCGAAGCCGTCGAGGTCGTCGTTTCGGCCGAGGAGGAGCGGGGCTCGGTCATCGGCGCACTGGCCCGTCAGCGGCGGGCGACCAACGTCGTCAACGGCATCTCGGCGGAGGAGATTGCCGCCACACCCGCGTCCAACGCCGCCGATGCGGTGGCGCGCGTCCAGAGCACGTCGATCGTCGACGGGAAGTACGTCTATGTGCGCGGCCTCGGCGAGCGGTACTCGACTGCGCTCCTCGACGGGTCGGGGTTGCCGACGCCGGAGCCCGAGAAGCGCGTCATCCCGCTCGATCTTTTTCCGGCGAGCATGATCGAGAGCCTGTTCACCGTGAAGTCGTACACCGCCGACCTGCCCGGCGACTTCGCGGGCGGCCTGGTCGACATCCGGACCAAGGACATCCCCGAGCAGGCGTTCTTCTCCTTTTCGACCGGCGTCGGCTACAACACCAACCTCGGCGACCTCGATCGTCCTACTTACGAAGGGGGCGCCCTCGACTGGCTCGGTTTCGACGATGGGACCCGCGGGTTGCCGGCTGGCTTCCCGGACCGGATTCCGGTCGACGCTTCGCGTGATCGGGTGGCGGAGCTCCATTCCCGCTTCGAAGGAAACTTCAGCACGATCCCCGAGGCGGCTGACCTCGGCGACGCCGACAAGTCCTTTTCCCTCTCCTTCGGAGCGCCGGTCCGGTGGCTCGACCGGGACGGCGGATACCTGTTCGGGCTCAGCTACTCCAACTCGGCCAACGCCCGCGTGATGGAGGAATTCTTTCCGAGCCAGGAGGAGGGTCGGTTCCAGTACGATTTCACCTCGCTCGTCGGCCGGCGAGACGTCTCGCTCGGACTGATCGGAGGCTACGCGATCAACCCGACTCCCACGAGCCGCGTCTCCCTGAAGGCGTTCTTCACCCAGTCCGCCGAGGACGACGCGCGGCTCGTCACCGGTCTCTTCGACCAGTCGACGAGCGGTTTCGCGCGGATTACTCGCTTCCAGTTCATCGAACGCAGCCTGTTTTCGAACCAGCTCCGATTCGAGCACAAGCTCGGCTTCCTGGGGGATTCGAAGCTGGAGTGGGATGGCTCGTACGCGGTGGCGCTGCGCGACGAGCCGGATACCCGCACGACCGCCTTCGTCGCGACGAGCGCGGAGGCCGGTGACTATTTCTTCAACGAGGCTGGCAACAACGATCGGTTCTTCTCCGATCTCCAGGACGATCTCTCAC
>JACDCJ010000201.1 GCA_013817655.1 Actinosomnolentus pattersoniae (SeqCode) | reverse complement strand
GACCGCGGTGCGAAGCATCGACATCGGAGATGTCTGCTCGGCGAGCGTCGGCATGAGGGTTCGGATGAAATCGCCGGCGTCCCGGTCGTTCACCATCTGCTCGGTGAGCTCGTCGAGCTCCGTCTGCGTCGGGAGGCGGAGGTGGTGGACGAGGAACATGACCTCCTCGAACGTGGCGTTCTCGGCGAGGTCGTCGATGGAGTAGCCCGCGTACCAGAGCTTGCCCAGCTTCCCGTCGATGTCGGAGATCGCGGTCTGTGCCGCGACGACGTCCGCGAGGCCCTTTTCCACGTCGGGTGCCCTCCCTGGGTCGGCTCGGACTCAGTTTACCAACGGGTAGGTTCTTCGCTCCCGGGCGGGGTGACCGGCTAGCATGTCGCCTCCCGAGGAAACGAGGAGCTGAGGCGATGACGTACAGGGTGACCTTCATTCCCGGAGACGGGGTGGGACCGGAGCTCTCGGAGGCGACCCGGCGAGTCCTCGAGGGAACCGGCGTGGAGTTCGACTGGGACGTGCAGGAGGCCGGCGCAGACGTCATGGACAAGTACGGCACGCCGCTTCCCGAGCACGTCCTTGACTCGATCCGGCGAAACGGCGTGGCGATCAAGGGGCCCATCACCACCCCCGTCGGCACCGGCTTTCGAAGCGTCAACGTAGCGCTCCGCAAGGAGCTCGACCTCTTCTGTTGCCTTCGGCCCTGCAAGTCCTATCCGGGGGTGCGCTCTCGCTACGAGGGCGTCGACATCGTCATCTGCCGCGAGAACCACGAGGACCTGTACGCCGGCATCGAGTTCGAGCAGGGGAAGCCCGAGACGGCGAAGCTCATCGAGTTCATGTCGGAGCTCTCGGGCAAGAAGATCCGCGAGGACTCCGGCGTCTCCATCAAGCCCATCTCGGTGAGCGGCACTCAGAGGATCGTCCGCTTCGCCTTCGAATACGCGCGGAAGTATGGCCGGAAGAAGGTCACGGCCGTCCACAAGGCGAACATCATGAAGTTCTCCGACGGGCTGTTCCTCGCCACGGCGAGGGAGGTGGCGCAGGAGTATGGCGATGTCGAGTTCGAGGACCGCATCGTCGACAACCTCTCGATGCAGCTCGTGAACCGGCCGGAGGAGTACGACGTGCTGGTGCTGCCCAACCTCTACGGCGACATCGTGAGCGACCTGTGCGCCGGGCTGATCGGAGGCCTCGGCGTCGCGCCGGGCGGCAACATCGGCGATTCCACGGCGGTGTTCGAGGCGACGCACGGGAGCGCCCCCAAGTACCGGGGGAAGAACAAGGTGAACCCGATGGCCATGATGTTCTCGGGGATGCTGATGCTTCGCTATCTGGAGGAGCTCGACGCGGCCGATCGCCTGGAAGCGGCGCTGGCAGCCGTGATTGCCGAGGGGAAGTCGGTCACCTACGACATGAAGCCGACCCGCGACGACCCCACTGCCGTCGGCACCAGCGAGGTCGCCGACGCGGTCATCGAGAAGCTGCAGGCCGCCCGATAGCCAGGGCGAAGCGGTCGATCTGGTTCCCCGACCTGGTGGCTCCTCGACACTCCGTAGGATGGCCACTTTAGGAGCGACCGGGAGGTCTCGAGATGCGCGTGACGGTGGTAGGAAGCGGGTTCGTCGGGGCGACGGCGGCCATGCGGATCGTCCAGAAGGGCCTCGCCGACGACGTGGTGATGATCGACATCGTCGAGGGGCTGCCGCAGGGGCTCGCCCTCGACATGCGGGAGTCGGCGCCCGTCGAGGGCTTCGAGCCGAACGTGCGTGGGACGAACGACTACGCCGATACGGCCGACTCCGACCTCGTCGTGATCACCGCCGGGCTCCCGCGGCAGCCCGGCATGAGCCGGATGGACCTTCTGGGGAAGAACGCGGGGATCATGCGCGACGTCGTTCGCCGGGTGGCCGAGCACTCCCCGAGCTCGATCCTGATCGTCGTCACCAATCCGCTCGACGAGATGACCTTCCTGGCCGCGGAGACCTCCGGCTTCCCCAGGGAGAGAGTCATGGGGATGGCCGGTGTGCTGGACTCCGCGCGCCTGCGCTACTTCGTCGCAGAGGAGCTCCGGGTCTCGCCCACGAAGGTGGATGCCATGACGCTGGGTTCGCACGGCGAGTCGATGGTGCCGCTGCCCCGGCAGGCCACCGTCGCCGGGCGCCCGCTCATCGAGCTCGTCGACGAAGGCACGCTCGAGCGCCTCTACGAGCGGACCCGGGAGGGCGGGGCCGAGATCGTCGGGTTGCTGAAGAAGGGGAGCGCCTACTACGCGCCGTCGGCTGCCATCGCCCAGATGGTGAACGCGATCGCCGGGGACACCGGCGAGGTGCTCCCGGTCTGCGCGTGGTGCACGGGCCAGTACGGCATCGAGGACGTCTACGTCGGCGTGCCGGCTCGCCTCGGGCGGGCGGGCGTGCGGGAGATCGTCGAGCTAGACCTCAACGGCGATGAGCTGGCGGCCCTCCGGGCGGCCGCCGAGGGGATCCGATCGAAGTGCAGCGACCTGGCGCAGGTGTGATGCCCGAGCCGATCGACCTCGATGCCCTGGCCGCTTCCCTGACCCAGCCCTGGAAGCCGGTGGACGTGTGCCTGGCGAACGAGGCCGTCGTGCGCATTGCCAGGCTCGAGGGGGAGTTCCCCTGGCACCGGCACGCAGAGGACGAGCTCTTCCTCTGCCTGTTGGGCCGGTTTGTGATCGAACTCGAGGGGGAGGCTCCGGTCACCCTCGACCCGCACCGGCTCTTCGTGGTCCCGGCCGGGATGACCCACCGCCCCGTGGCTCGCGAACCGGCCGTCACGCTCCTCCTCGAGCGTCCGGAGACGCTGCAGTACGGGATCGAGGGCCACGCGCCGGCTCCCTAGCTTTTGTTTACCTCCGGATAACCGTCGACGAAGTTCCCACTGTCTAGGCTCGGACTGTGTTCAAGCTCCGCATGGTTGGTCTCATCGCGCTCCTGTCCG
>JACDCJ010000001.1 GCA_013817655.1 Actinosomnolentus pattersoniae (SeqCode) | reverse complement strand
TGCTCCAGACGAGCACCATGAAGGCGCCCAGGAGCAGGAGCAGGAGCTTGATGCGATCCCACCACGCGAGTGGCTTGCGCGTGATCCGCTCCTCGTCTCGCAGCCTGCTCTTGTACTCGGGAGGCGGGGTCGGACCGGTGTCGTGGTCCGGCCAGGACAGCCCGGGCTGGTCCTCTCCGTTCGAGCTCATCTCACTGCTCCTTCACGGTGTAGGAATCCACGATCTGGTCGATCGTGCGCTGATGCTGCTGGAAGCAGTCCGCCGTGCACTGAACCCAGAAGAGGTAGAAGAGGTTCGTGGCGGGGTCCACCAGGCCGATCTGGGTCACCCGGAGGATCTGGTTGCCGGCCACCGCCGTGAGGTTTCCCGCGAGGGAGAGGTTGTAGTCCAGCCGCAGCCCATGGACCCCCCCATCGAGCACCACGTCCTCCTCGGCAAGGACGTCTACCTGGTCGTTCTGGAAGAGCTCGTCGATCGGGAACAGCGCGTTGCGGATGGACTGGAGCGACATCCGGTCGCGTGTCACCGGGGTGAGCTGGCGGACCTCTGCGCGAACGACCGGGAAATTCGGTAGCTCCGCTCCAATAACGTGGTCGATCGAGGGATCCGGCGCGGCGTCGTAGGCCTCCAGGAACTTGAAGCCCTCGTTCGCCCCCGGCGAATCGCTCAGATCCACCGCCACGAGGATCTCCTTCTTGTTGAAGCGCTCCCAATCGCTCGGCACCTTGAAGAACGCGTCGGTCTCGGAGCTGCGCACGAAGGTGTATCCGCTGGTCCCTCCGCATGAGGCGAGAACGACGGCGACGGCCATGCCCGCAGCAGCCATCCATCGGCACTTCCCGCGGGCTGAGCCGCCAGTCCGCATCTCGAATTCCATGGGACATTATGGGATCGGAGCGACAGAACCGTCCGAGGATCGCCGCAGGCCCCATCCTTCTCATGGAATCTCCACGCGAGATACTTCCGGAGGTGGTCAGCGCGCGGGTGCCGGGCTTCCTCCCCAGCCGTTCGGGGTTCCATTTTCCGAACCGTTTCTCCAAGGCACCGGTCGCCGAGCTCAGGTTGGCCGGGCTGCGCCTGCCGGTCGGGAACGCCTCTAGGGGCCTGTGCGGCGGCATGGTCTTCGCGGCCCGAGACATCTTCGAAGCGGGACGTCTGCCTCCGGCGGTCGCCACGGCCCCAACCCGGGGCACGCCACTGTTCCCCTACCTGGTCCGCCGGCTGTTCTCGAGCTGGGGTCTCCCTTTCGGCGTCCTGCGCTACTTCGCGTGGTCGATGCTCCCGGATGGGGACGCCTGGGTTGTCCGTGGCGCGACCTCGAGAACGATCCGGAGGGAGTGGCCGCGGGTGCGGAATGAGGTCGACGCCGGCCGCCTCTGTCCCCTCGGGCTGGTCCGCGTTCGTTCGATCAGCCCATGGACGATGGCGCGGAACCACCAGGCGCTCGCCTACGGGTACGACCTCGACGAGGCCAGCGGGTGGGTTCATGTCCTGGTATACGACCCGAACCACCCCGACGACGACTCGATTCGATTGGCCTTCGACCCTGGCGAGCCACCCGCTCACCGGGAGATCGCTTATGTGGAGGGGGAGCGGCGCGTCCGGGGGTTCTTCGTTACGGCCTACAGGCCACCGAGGTCGGGCATGACGTCGGAGATGAACTCCTCGAGTCGCGCCCGGCCTTCCGACGGCCAGGACACGATCAGGTAGTTGAAGCCCGAGCCGGCGAGGTCCTCGGCCCTGCGATGGACGGCGTGCCACGGCTCCGATATGGACAGGGACGACGAGCGCCCGATCTCCGAGGGATCTCGACCGGCCGCTTCGGCGTGGCGGTCGATTATCAGCGACTTGCGCCGCATCTCCGCTGCGGGCCCGAACCCGTGCCACACATCCGCCCGGCGAGCGACGATGGGAAGCATCATCCGCTCGCCTCCCGCGCCGATCCAGATCGGAGGCGTCGGCTGCTGGACTGGTTGGGGCCGGTATACGGCGTTGCGGAGTTGGTAGTGCCTCCCCTGAAACGACGCGGGCTCACCGGTCATCAGAGACCGGATGACCTGGACCGCTTCGTCGAGCCGCTCACCGCGCTCGCGGACCCCGGGGAAGTCGATGCCGAGCTCGACGTGTTCGCGTTCGAACCAGGCGGCGCCGATGCCGAGCTCGAGCCGCCCACCCGAGATGTGATCGACGGTCACCGCCTGGGCCGCGAGGATGGAGGGATGCCGGTAGGTCGCCCCGGTCACCAGGGCGCCCAGGCGGATCCTCGATGTTCCCGCGGCGAGCCCGGCGAGCAGTGACCATCCCTCCAGACACGGACCCACGGGGTCGCCATAGAGGGCCTTGAAGTGGTCGAAGACCCAGCAGCCGTCGAACCCGGCATCCTCCGCGAAACGAGCGCGCTCGAGTATCCCTCCCCACGCCTGCTGGTGTTGCGCGACGTCCAGGCCGAATCGCACGAGCGACCTCCAGAACGGAAGGGGCCAGGATATAGTTCCGTCCGCCTCTCCGCGCGCGGAGCGGGGGCGCCTCGTGGGAGGTTGGGATGGAAGTGTCGGAGGTCGATCGGCTGCTTCTGCAGGCCGCTCGCCTGATCCTCGCCGTGGTGCTCGGCCTTGCGGGAATCGCGAAGCTCAGGGATATGGCCGGCTTCGTCGAAACCGCCCGTAACCTAGTTCCGGTCCGGCTCAGGTGGGCGGTTCCGGCGGGGGCACGGGCTCTGCCGGTGCTCGAGATCGCTTCCGCCGCGGCCATGCTGTCGCGCTTCCTCACGGTGGGGCTTGCGACCGCAGTGTTGCTGCTCCTTGGGTTCGCACTCGTCCTGATCCGGGCCCTACACCTCCGTCTGGATGCCTCCTGTGCGTGCTTCGGCGCCTCCCGCGGCGAGCGTATCGATGGCGCGGCCGTGGCCCGAACCATCGGGCTGCTCGGCCTAGCGGCAGTGGCGCTCGTCTTCCACCTGGGCACCGATCGGGGCTCGACGTTACCTCTTTCGATTTCCGGTTCCGAGGCGACCGCGGTGGCCATCGTCTCCGCTGCCGCCCTCGCCACGGGCGCCCTTGCCGTGGCCGCGCTCCGTCTCTTGACGACTGTCGAGACCGGGATCCGCGCTCACGAGGAGCACGCGTGACCGCCCTGTGGATCGCCGTCGCCGCGCTGGCGATCCTCGCGATCGTCGAGGCGCTCGCGATCCTCGCCCTGGCTCGAGAGGTGGGTCTGCTCAGTCGCCGCCTGCCGGCAGCCCCTGCGCTGGAGTCGCTCGAGGGAATGGAGCCGGGGGCGACCCTCCCGGCCTTGCGCCTGGCCGATGCCAGATCGGGCCGGCCCTCGTCGCCCGACCTCGGGAGCCGCCCGGCCGTAGTGCTATTCATGTCCACCCGGTGCACGTTGTGTGCCGACCTCCTCTCGGAGCTCGACGGGGTCGTGAAGGATTGGCCCGACCACGCCATCGTTCCGGTCTTGTCCGGGCCGGCGGAGGAGGCCCGAGCGATGCTCGACCGGTCCCGGTTCGCCGGCCAGGCGTGGCAAGACGATGGGGCCGCGATGCGAGCGGTGGGCATCGTCACCACGCCGCGGGCCATCCTGGTCGACACCGCAGGGGTCGTCCGGAGCCGTGGAGTGGTTAACAACCGGGAGATGGTCTCCTCCCTCATCCAGGGGCGGGTTCGAACGGGAGAGGGTGCGGTCTGGGTGGAGGGCGACTCCGTGAGCTCGGCGTCATGAGCGCCACGGTTGTCGCGCGCCGGCGGATCGTCCCCGCGATGATGCTGCTCGCCGGGGCGGGCGCCTTTGCGGGCGCTCTGGCCGTCGGCGCTGGAACGGTGTCCCTCGTGCCGGTGGCCGTTGCGGTGAGCGCCGCCGCCCAGGGCCTCATCAGTCTGGCGTCGCCCTGAGGGGCGTCCATGGTGGGGACCCTGGTCCGGGGTTCCGCGGCGACCAGAGCGGGCGCGGGCATCGCGCACGCCGTCGCGGCCACGCTCGCGGGGGCTCTCACCGGCCTCGCGGTGGGATCCGTCGGGGGATTGCTGGTGCTGGCCGGGCCGGATCGGCTTCTCTTGCTCGCCCTGGTCACCACCTGCTACGGCGCGATGGAGCTCGGGCTCGTCCGCCTTCCCCTGCCCCGATCGGGGCGCCAGGTACCCGCTGCATGGCGTTACCGGTACCCTCCGGTGGTCACTGCCGCCCTTTACGGCGCGCTTCTCGGGCCGGGGGTGGGCACTCGCGTGGCGAACGCGGGGTACGTGGTGGTCCTGGCCGGGGCCGCACTCCTCGGCGACGCGGCCACCGGCGCTGCGGTCCTTGGGACGTACGGCGCGGCACGCGGGCTGTCCGCCGTGATTCTGGCTAACGCGGGCACAGAGGGCTCTCTGGGCCCCGTCCTCTGGGGTCTGGATCGGGGCCCGCTTTGGCGTGCGCTCTCGACCACGCTCACCTTCGCGGTGCTTGGTGCCGCCGTCGCAGCCGCGGTGGGAGCCTGAGCCGCGGCCTGAGCGCCGCTCATTCGTTGATCGGAACGCGGAGAGAATGGAGAGGACATGGACGATCGGCAGACCCGGGACCTCGTGGAGAAGGGCACCGGCATCGTGTATCGAAAGACCTCACGCAGGGGCTTCCTTGCCAAGATGTCGGCGGTTCTCGCGGGCCTGGGCGTTGGGCAGGTGGTACTTGCGCAAACGGCCTCGGCCGACCCAAAGTGCTGCATCGGCACGGCCTGCCGATCCATCGGCGTCACCTGCAACTGCGACGGGGGGGCGAGGCAGCTGTGTCCCGACGGGTGGTCGTACAACGGGTACACGTGGGGCTGCTGCCTGGAGGGTGACCGGCTCTTCCTGTGCAGGGACTGCGTCAGTGACACGAGCGGCACGCTCTGCGTGTGTGGCTGCCGAACCACCCGCAGTTGTGCGCCGACGCTCACGGAGCTCGCGGCGGAAGGCGTTTGACGGAGGATCATCAGACGGACATGCACCGGTTGGCTTGCGGTTTCGCGTGCGACCGCACGGACCGTGTAGTGTTCGCGGCGTGAACGCCCACCAACTAACGCTGATCGGCCTCGGGCTGGCCCTTGCCGGGGCCGCCGCCTTCGCCCTCGGGGCGTTGTCGATCGTCAGGGGCAATCGCGACTATTCGGGGCCGAGCGATGCCGCTCACCGACGCGAGAAGGTCGCGTACCTGATCGGCTCGAGCCTGCTTTTCGTCGGGTTCGCCCTGCAGCTGTGGGCCGCCGTCATCCGCCGCTGAGGCGGGCATCGCCGAGCGGCTGCATCCACCACGAAACGGTCACCGGTTCCACCGAGCGTCCGTCGTCACAGGAGCGCAACACCCCGCCGAACTTCCTCAGCCGCGTTTCATACGTGCCTTCGTATGATCGATGCTATGAAGGTGGATGGAACGAGCACCGTGGGAGCCTCCGGGCGCTCGGCAAGGCTGGTTGCGACCTCCATCGTCGCCGCGCTGATCCTCTCCGGCTGCAGCGCCGCCGCCCGGGTGGCCCGCGTGGCCGAGCCGAGGAGCACTCCCCTCCTTCCGTCGATCAACCCTTACGATCCGTCGCAGGACCCCGTGGTGACCGTGGTGGATCGCGTCGCCCCGTCCGTGGTGAACGTGACCACCCGTACCCAGAGCCGGGACGCCATCTTCGGCGGCGATGGGGGTGAGGGGGTGGGGACCGGATTCATCATCCGGTCCGACGGAATCATCGTGACCAACTTCCATGTCGTCGAGGGAGCCACCAGCATCATGGTCACCCTCCCGCCGCCGGACAGCAGGAACTTCGAGGCGCGTGTGATCGGCGGCGATTCCGACCACGACCTGGCCGTCCTGAAGGTGGACGAGCAGGACCTCCCCACGGTGCCGCTCGGGGACTCCGATTCGGTCGCCCTCGGCGAGCGCGTGGTCGCCCTCGGGTATGCCCTCGCCCTGCCGGGTGGTCCCTCCGTCACGTCCGGGATCATCAGCTCCCTGGCGCGCACCGTTCAGATCCAGGACCCGGGCGGCGGGCAGGACGGACAGGGGATCGTCCGAACGCTCGAGGACGTCCTGCAGACGGATGCGCCAATCAATCCCGGAAACTCCGGTGGCCCACTGGTCGACCTCGCCGGCAACGTGGTCGGTATCAACACGGCCGGGGCTGGGGAGGCCGAGAACATCGGCTTCGCCATCGACATCAACGCCGCAAGGCCTTTCATCGAGCGTGCCATCGCTGATCCGGAGGCGCCGGCCGCCTACCTGGGCGTGACCACCACGACCGTCGACGCCGGAGTCGCCGCCCAGTTCGGACTGCCCGTCGATCGCGGTGCCTATGTGATCGATGTGGCGCCGGGCGGGCCGGCGCAGGGCGCGGGCATCGAACCGGGGGACGTGATCGTGGCCTTTGAGGGTGAGTCGATCCAGGGCTCCGAGCAACTTGGCGAGCTCATCCTCGCCCGAGAGCCCGACGACGAGGTCGAGATCGAGTTGGTGAACGACGCCCGCGGTCGTTTCGCGGTCTCGGTCACGCTTGGGACCCGCCCCCTTCCCACAACCGGCTGATCGTCGCGTAGGTGTCCCCTCGGGGGCGTGCGATAGCCTTGCCGGGTGAAGGGCCGGTTGCGCACACCCAGCTCGCGGTGAGGAGGCCCTTCGAGCCGGGCGAACGGGTCCTGCTCGTCGACGATCGGGGCAGGCGCTTCCTCTTACGCCTCCAGTCAGGCGCGACCTTTCACTTCCACGGCGGAGCCGTGCCGCACGCGCTGATCCTCGGGTCCGAGGAGGGGACCGTCGTGCATTCTCAGACCGGCGCCCGGCTCGCGTGCATGCGGCCGACCATCACGGACTTCATCCTGAAGATGCCTCGGGGGGCGCAGGTCATCTACCCGAAGGACCTCGGGACGATTGTCATCCGCGGCGACATCGCGCCCGGTATGCGGGTGCTTGAGGCGGGAAGCGGATCGGGCGCGACAACTCTCGCCCTCTGCCGCGCCACCGGACCCGACGGCTTGGTCGTCTCCTACGAGGTCCGTGCCGACTTCCACGAGAAGGCCGCGGCCAACGTGGAGGCCTTCTTCGGAACGGCGCCGTCCTGGTTGGAGCTTCGGCTGGGTGACGTCCGGGAGGCCGCCGCCACGGGGGAAGCCTTCGACCGGGCGGTTCTCGACCTCCCGGAGCCCGAGGGAGTCCTTCCGGAGGTTCGAACCGCCCTTCGCCCAGGCGGAATCGTCGTCACCTACCTTCCGACCACGAACCAGACGCAAGAAGCTGTCCTCGCGCTCGAGCGGGGCGGATTCGCGCAGATCGAGACGGTCGAGACGCTGAGCCGTACCTGGCACGTCACCGAGCGCAGCGTACGCCCCGACCATCGGATGGTCGCACACACCGGGTTCGTGATCATCGCCCGCAAGGGGAGGGACTGAGCCTTCCCGGGGAATGGCGCCGGCGGGGGATATATTGGACGAGTCTGTCGAAGAAGGGTGTGGTAGTCATGGCGCGAGACCCGGGTGCTCGGGATTCTGAGGAGCTGCTCGAGCGCTACGAAAAAGACATCCATCAGCTGCAAACGCAGATCAAGTTCCTCGAGGACGAGATCGCGCTGCTTCGGCGCAGGCTCTCGAGCTCGCCGCGTCATGTGCGCGTGCTCGAGGACCAGCTGCAGGCGGCTCGGTCCGACCTGGCGCGGGCGGTGGGCCAGAACGAGAAGCTCGCGAGCGTCCTTCGCGCCGAGCGCGAAAGGCTCGAGGCCCTCAAGGAGGAGGTCGACAAGCTCACCCGACCACCGGCGACGTTCGGTGTCTTCCTGGAGGGGAACGACGACGGTTCGCTCGACGTGGTCACCGCCGGGCGGAAGATGCGGGTGAACGCCGATCCCACGCTCGACCGCTCCACGTTCCGAAAGGGCGTCCAGGTCATCCTGAACGAGGCACTCAACGTGGTGGCTGTTCTCGACGAGGAGGTGACCGGCGAGGTCATGGCGGTCAAGGAGCTGCTCGGGGAGGACAGAGCCGTCGTCGTTGGCCGAGGGGACGAGGAGGCGGTGGCCCTCCTTTCGATGTCAGTCCGGGGGCAGGTGCGCGCCGGAGACCCGGTGCTGTTCGACCCGCGCTCCGGCTACGCTCTCGAGAAGCTCCCCAGGGAGGAGGTCGAGGAGGCCATCCTGGAGGAGATCCCCGACATCACCTACGACGACATCGGCGGCCTGTCCTCCCAGATCGAGGACATCCGCGACGCGGTCGAGCTCCCGTTTCTCTACGCCGAGTTGTTCGAGGAGCACCGCCTCAAGCCACCCAAGGGCGTCCTGCTCTACGGTCCGCCCGGCTGCGGGAAGACGCTCATCGCTAAGGCGGTCGCCAACTCGCTCGCCCAGAAGGTGGCGGAGAAGACGGGCCAGAAGCAGGCGCACTCGTACTTCCTCAACATCAAGGGACCGGAGCTCCTGAACAAGTACGTCGGCGAGACCGAGCGGCAGATTCGCCTGATCTTCCAGCGCGCGAAGGAGAAGTCGGCGGAAGGCTTCCCCGTGATCGTGTTCTTCGACGAGATGGACTCTCTGTTCCGCACGCGCGGTTCCGGCATCTCGAGCGACGTCGAGAACACCATCGTTCCGCAGCTGCTCTCCGAGATCGACGGTGTGGAGACGCTCAAGAACGTCATCGTGATCGGAGCATCGAACCGCGAGGACATGATCGACCCGGCCATCCTGCGTCCGGGGCGGCTGGACGTGAAGATCAAGATCGAGCGGCCCGACGCGCAGGCCTCACAGGAGATCATGAGCCGGTACCTGACTTCCGACGTCCCGCTCCACGATGAGGACGTTCGAGCAGGTGGCGGACCGGACCGCGTCGTTCGGAGGATGATCGATACCACGGTGGAGAGGATGTACGCGGCGTCGGACGAGAACCGGTTCCTCGAGGTCACCTACGCCTCCGGCGACAAGGAGATCCTCTACTTCAAGGACTTCAACTCGGGGGCGATGATCGAGAACATCGTCGCCAGGGCGAAGAAGATGGCGATCAAGCGGTTCCTCCAGCACGGCGAGAAGGGGCTGAAGCTCGAGGACCTCCTGAGCGCGATCCGCGACGAGTTCAAAGAGAACGAGGACCTCCCCAACACGACGAACCCGGACGACTGGGCCCGCATTTCGGGAAAGAAGGGCGAGCGGATCGTCTTCGTCCGAACCCTTCTCGGCCAGGGACACGCGGAAGGCCGTCAGGTGGAGCGGATCAACGCCGGACAGTACCTCTAGGCTCCATGGCCGGCGCCAGGACGCCGGCGGCCCCAACGGAAGGGACCGAGGGTCGTGGCCATTCCCAAAGTGATGGGCATCGAGACCGAGTACGGCATCTCGAGCTCGGCTCACGGCGACTTCAACCCGGTCCTCGCCTCCTCCATGCTGATCAACTCCTACGCGGGCGACCTGCGCCGCATCCGGTGGGACTATGAGCAGGAATCGCCGCTTCGCGATGCACGGGGCTTCGAGCCGGTGCAGGAGCGCCAGCCGACGGAAGAGGATCTCGGGCTGGCCAATGTCATCCTTACGAACGGAGCTCGGTACTACGTCGACCACGCGCACCCGGAGTACTCAACGCCGGAGTGTGCGACGCCCCGGGAGCTCGTCGTGCACGACAAGGCCGGAGAGCGGATCCTCGAGCGGTCCCTCGCATCGGTGGCCGATCTCCTGCCACCCGGCGAGCGCCTGTCCATCTACAAGAACAACACGGACGGCAAGGGAAACTCCTATGGTTGCCACGAGAACTATCTGGTGGCTCGCAGCTTGCCGTTCGCCCGGCTCGTGCGTGACCTGACTCCCTTCTTCGTGACACGCCAGATCTTCACGGGTGCGGGGAAGGTTGGCACGGAAGGTTCCCGGGCGGACGGGGGCCGGATTCCCTTCCAGATCTCCCAGCGAGCGGACTTCTTCGAAGCGGAGGTCGGCCTGGAGACGACGCTCAAGCGGCCGATAATCAACACGCGCGACGAGCCTCACGCCGATCCTGAGAAGTACCGGCGCCTCCACTGCATCGGGGGCGACGCGAACCTCTGCGAGGTCGCCCTCTTCTTGAAGGTCGGCACCACCGCCATCGTCCTCAAGATGATCGAGGACGAGCTCCTGCCCGACCTTTCACTGGAGGAGCCGGTGCCGGCGCTGCACGCCGTCTCGAGAGACCCTTCCTGCCGGGAGCTCGTGCGCCTCCGAGACGGGCGTCGGATCCGTGCCCTGGAGCTTCAGTGGGAGTACCTGGACCACGCGAAGAAGTTCGTCAAGGAGGCCGAGGCGACCCCCGAGAACGCCGAGGTGCTCGCCTGGTGGGAGGCGGTCCTCGCCGGCATCGAGGAGGAGCCCCTTTCCCTCCACCGGGAGCTCGACTGGGTGGCGAAGTTCCGGCTTCTGGAGGCCTATCGCGAGCGCGACCGGCTTGACTGGCGCGATGCGAAACTCGCCATGATCGACCTCCAGTATCACGACGTCCGCCGTGGCCGGGGGCTCTACCACCGCCTGGCCGGAGCGGGAAAGGTCGAACGTCTCACGACGGACGAGGAGATCGAGCGAGCCGTCGTCGAACCTCCGGAGGACACGCGCGCCTACTTCCGGGGACGGTGCGTCGCCCGCTACGCGCACTCGATCGCCGCCGCGTCTTGGGACTCCATAATCTTCGACACCGGCAAGGATGCCCTGCAACGGATCCCGCTGCGGGAGCCACTGCGTGGGACGAAGGCGCACGTGGAACACATCCTGGAGGCCTCGGCCGACGCCCCCGCACTCATCGCCGCGCTCCAGGCGTAGCTCCTGCGGGCAATAGAATGGGTTCGCCCCGCGCCGAAGGCGGGACGACGGAAGGAGCGAGCGGTTGCCTCAAGAACACGAACAGAAACGCGTCCAGCGGAAGTCCGGCGGTGAGGCCGGGAATCAAGGGGGCCAGGTCGAGGCGACGAAGAAGGGCGAGAAGCTCAAGGAGGAGATGGACGACATCCTCGAGGAGATCGACTCCGTCCTCGAGGAGAATGCCGAGGAGTTCGTGAAGTCCTACGTCCAGAAGGGCGGGGAGTGACGGGGCTCGGCGCCGGGCCGGGTGGCCGCCCCTTCCTCTTTGGATCCAACCCGAGCTTCGCCGACCTGGTGGCCGGCTCTGCCCCGGACGCCCCGGGATCGCCCCCCCCCGTCCAGAGCCACGGGGAGCAGCCCGCGGCGACCTATTCGCACGGGACGACCGTGCTGGCCCTGAAGTACGCCGACGGCGTCATCATGGCCGGCGACCGGCGCGCGGTGGAGGGGTTCACGATCGCCGATGAGCGAATCGAGAAGGTCTTTCCCGCCGACGAGCATTCGGCGGTAGCCATCGCGGGAGCCGCCGGGCAGGCCACCGAGATCGTCCGTCTGTTCCAGACGGAGCTGGAGCATTACGAGAAGGTGGAGGGCGAGAGGCTGTCGATGGAGGGCAAGGCCAACCGCCTCGCCCAGATGATCCGCGGGAACTTCCCAATGGCCCTGCAGGGGCTGGTGGTCGTGCCCCTGTTCGGCGGGTTCGACGAGCGACGCGCCGAGGGACGCCTGTTCCGCTACGACGTGACCGGGGGGAGGTGGGAGGAGGCGGACTACCACTCCACGGGGTCGGGATCGCTTCACGCTCGCGGCACCTTGAAGAAGGGATGGCGGCGGGGGCTCGAGCGCACCGCCGCGGTCCAGCTCGCCGTAGAGGCCCTCTACGACGCCTCGCAGGAGGACGTTGCCACGGGCGGCCCGAACCCCCTTCGAGGCATCTACCCGTCCGTCAAGGCCATGACCGCCGCCGGCGTCGAGATCGTGCCCGAAGACGAGGTTCGGGCGGCCTTCCAGACCATCGTCGGCGAGACCCACGAGGGCGTCGTTGGCGGGGGAAGCCAGGCGAAGGAAGACCCCGACTGATGTCGTTTCAGCCGTACGTGCCGCCCGAGCAACTCATGAAGGACCGGTCCGAGTACGCCCGAAAGGGCATCTCCAGGGGCAAGTCGGTCGTCGCGCTCGAGTACGCGGACGGGCTGCTGTTCCTCGCGGAGAACCCCAGCTCGACCCTGCACAAGATCTCGGAGATCTACGATCGGATCGCCTTCGCGGGGGTGGGCAAGTACAGCGAGTTCGAGGACCTGCGCATCTCCGGCGTCCGCCTCGCGGACCTTCGGGGGTACTCCTACGGGCGAGAGGACGTGACGGCCAAGACGCTCGCCAACGCCTATTCACAGGCGCTCTCCGCGATCTTCACCACGCAGATGAAGCCGTATGAGGTCGAGATCCTGGTGGGCCAGGTGGGAGAACGACCGGAGGAGAACGAGCTGTTCCACATCCTGTTCGATGGCAGCGTCGCAGACGAGAAGGGGTTCGTCGGCATGGGCGGCCGCTCCGATGAGCTCACCGGCCATCTGCGCGACTCCTACCGAGCCGGCGAATCCCTGGAGGGAGCCGTCCGGCTGGCGGCGAAGGCGCTGTCGGACACCGAGGACCGGCCGATCGACGCGCCGAAGCTCGAAGCGGCCGTCATGGACCGGACGCGAGGGCGCCGCAAGTTCCGGAGGCTGGACGACTCGGAGGTTGCCGAGATACTGTCGTCGAGCTCAGTCGAAGGCGGGAAGCCGCCGCCATGACACGGAGCGGCGCCGCCGCTGTATCGTTGCTCGTCCTCCTGGCCGCCCAACCCCGATTTCGATGACTTCCTCTTCGACGGGGACACGATCGGCGGCTCGGAATGATGACCTACGAGGTCGACGGGCTTCCCGAAGGTGAATACTTCTTCTTCTCAACAACCCACGTAATCAGGATGAAGGGCGACCTCCTGGTGGGGCTGGCCGCCTGACTAGGCGACTCCCGTTCGGTCGTCGCACGGGGCCGCCTAGACTGGCCTCGTGGACCGCCGGATCTTCGGCCTGGAGAACGAGTACGGCGTCACCTGCACGTTTCGCGGGCAGCGCCGTCTCTCGCCGGACGAGGTGGCCCGTTACTTGTTCCGGCGAGTGGTCCATTGGGGCCGGTCGTCCAACGTGTTCCTGGAGAACGGCGCCCGCCTCTACCTCGACGTCGGCTCGCACCCCGAGTACGCGACGCCCGAGTGCGACACCGTCCTCGACCTGATCGCGCACGACAAGGCCGGTGAGCGGATCCTCGAGGCGCTCTTGGCCGCGGCCGAGGTTCGCCTCCACGAGGAGGGCATCTCCGGCGACGTGTTCCTCTTCAAGAACAACACGGACTCGGCGGGCAACTCGTACGGATGCCACGAGAACTACCTGGTGGCCCGGCAGGGGGAGTTCGCGCGCATCGCCGACGTCCTGATTCCCTTCTTCGTGACCCGCCAGATCTACTGCGGAGCGGGGAAAGTCCTACTGGGCCCTCGCGGCGCTCAGTTCTGCATCTCACAGCGCGCGGAGCACATCTGGGAGGGGGTCTCCTCCGCGACCACGCGGTCACGTCCGATAATCAACACCAGGGACGAGCCGCACGCCGATGCGGAGCGCTTCCGCCGCCTGCACGTCATCGTGGGCGACTCGAACATGAGCGAGTTCACGACGTTCCTCAAGATCGGCGTGACGGACCTCGTGGTCCGCATGGTCGAGGAGAACACGGTCATGCGGGATCTCACTCTCGAGAACCCCATCCGCGCCATCCGCGAGGTGTCTCACGACGTGGCCTGCAAGAAGAAGGTCCGCCTGGCGACGGGGCGGGAGCTCTCCGCGATCGAAATACAGATGGAGTACTACGACCGCGCGGTGCGCTTCATCGAACGCCGGGGTGCCGACCAGACGTCTTCGAGGGTCCTCGCGGAGTGGGGGAGCGCGCTCGAAGCGCTCGCCGCCGGGGAGTCGCACCGGCTGGCGAGGAAGGTCGATTGGGTCGCCAAACGGACTCTCATCGACCGGTACAGGTCGATGCACGGCCTCCCGCTGTCCCATCCCCGGATCGCCCTCATGGACCTCGCCTATCACGACGTCAACCGTTCCCGGGGCCTCTACTACGTCATGGAGCGACGAGGACTCATGGAACGCGTCATCTCGGACCGGCGCGTGCAGAAGGCCATGCGCGAACCCCCGCAGACCACGAGGGCGCGGCTCCGGGGCGAGTTCATCCGCTCGGCAAAACAGAAGCGGCGCGACTACACGGTCGACTGGGTGCACCTGAAGCTGAACGATCAGGCCCAGCGGACGGTGCTCTGCAAGGACCCGTTCAAATCCGTGGACGAACGCGTGGAGCAACTGATCGCCCACATGTGAGGAGTCTCGTCATACGCGATCGGCGCGAACGCTTCGAAGACCTGGTCGGGGAGGCCGTCGATTCCCTCCCGAACTGGGTGCAGCAACGGCTCGACAACGTCGAGGTGCTCATCGAGGACGACCCCCCGCATGGCCGCCGCGACCTGCTCGGGCTCTACGAAGGCATTCCGCTTACGGAGCGCGGCATGAACTACTCGGGGGTGCTGCCGGATCGAATCACGCTCTTCCGCCGGAACATCGAGCGGGAGGCCGGCGCCGACGAGACGACCCTCAAGGAAGCGGTTCGCGACACGCTGATCCACGAGTTCGCCCACTTCTTCGGCATCTCGGACGAGCGCCTCGAAGAGCTGGGGCGGGGATGAGACGACTCGGGGCTATCCTGCCGGATCCGCTGTGGGGGCATCCGGCTGCCAGCCCGCGCTGCGAGCGGCCATCCTGCCGGCAAGGACGCCGGCCGCGCCACCGGCCAGGAAGAACGCGGGGTCCTCGGAGATGCCCCGGCCCATGGACTCCGGCTCGATCCCGGCGCCTTCGAGCGCCTCCAGCGCCGGGTGTCCGGTGACCTCCACCAACTGATGGCGGTCCTCGAGGGCCGCGTCCTTCAGCGCGCTCCAGACGGCCTCCCGCTGATCGGCGTCGTCCAGGGCGGGGATGGCGACATGGACCGGAGCGAGCGCCACGCTCCGGAGAGCCGTCAGGGAATGGTGTGACACGCCCCGGTGGCGCCGGCGGCGATCGGCGAAGCTGATCCGCAGCGCGGCGACGGGCCGCCCGAGGAGAATGGCGGCGGCATTCAGCGACATGGCCGACGCCACGGCGGTCGTGCCCCATTTCGTGTCCGTTCCGGTGTTGCCGGGTCCGTCGCCGACGACGATTACGTCCGCACCGGTCACGTGACTAGCGGCAAGAAGCCCGGAGAACACGTTCACGGCCTCGAGGTCGCCGCCGAAGGCCTGCCCGGCGGTGACGACCACCCCGAGGAGGTCTGTGGAGCGGAGAGCGGCCGCGAGGCGGGAGAGCGCCGCCGGCAGGGCGGCTCCGTCGGTCATGACGTAGGCCACCCGTTTCGCCCCTGCAGCGACCGCTCCGGCGGCTACCGGGCCCAACAGGGAATGCAGCGGCACCCACACCACCGGCGTCCCGGCCAGGCTCTCGCCGCCGGCCATAGCCTCCCGCGCGCCGCTGGTCTCCTCGACCACCTCGGTCTGCAGCTGCAACGGCGTGTACCGGAGCTTCATGGTTCGACCCCGCGACGGCGAGTCCACATCCGGTCCGTCCTCGACGGCGACCACGAAGTGCAGCCCGCCCGTACCCAGGCCGAGGGCGACGGCCGTCGTGTTCAGCACCACACGGCTTCCGACCGGGACGGGACCCACCAGATCGGGATAGGCGAGGGCTCGCGCCTCATGCCCCTCCACCTCGACGGCCAGCTCCACGGCGCCGGCCCGCTGCTCCACGATCCGAAGGACCCGGCCTCGCCGTAGCCGGATCATCGCGGCGCCTCCGGCAGGTCGATCGCGACCGGCAAGGCGGTCCGGGCCCACGAGCTGAGCGGCTGACCCTCCCGCCATCCCTGGTACTTGGATGCGAGCAGCGGCCGAGCGATCGCGTCTTCGGCGGGGTCCTCGACGATCCTCGCCAGCGCGTCGTGGGTCTCCTCGCCGATCCGGACGCGAACACTCGGGTTCTTGCGGATGTTGCGGACCCAATCCGACCGATCGCCGCCCCCGGACAGCAGATACAGGGTTCGGCCGCTCGACGCGAACCAGATCTCGATGGTATGGGCGCGGCCGGTGCGGCGCCCGGTGCTTGTGACATAGCAGAAGGGGAGGCCGGGATCCATGCAGCCATTATCATCGGGCCGGATGCATCCCCTCGAACGCCTCATCAACCTCGTTGCGCTCCTGCTCGATGCCCGGCGGCCTCTGACCTTCGAGGACATCCGGAAGGTGCTTCCCGCTTACCAACAGGAGGACATCTCCTCCGCCAAGCGCATGTTCGAGCGAGACAAGGACACGCTCAGGGAGATCGGCGTTCCGGTGGAGACCGAGGCCACGGACGTGTGGGACGTAGAACAGGGCTACCGCATTCCGAAGGAGCGGTACTACCTGCCCGAGCTCGGGTTCTCCCGCGACGAGGTGTGGGCGCTGTTCGTGGCCGCGCACGCGCCCGGCGAGGACGGCGAGGCCGAGCAGGCTTTCCTGAAGCTTTCCTCCGGCACCGAGGAAAGCCTGCTGGCGACGGTGGCCAAGGGGCCGGTCGCCCCCGGCCTGGATGTCTCCGGACCGCACCTGGGCGTCGTGGCGGACGCGCTCGCGAGACGCCGCTCACTGCGCTTCCGATACCGGTCCGCGAGCGGAAAGGTGGGGCAGCGGCAGGTTGACCCGTACGCCCTCGTCTTTCGGGCCGGCAACTGGTACGTCGTCGGCCTGGACACGTCGCGGGGCGATGTTCGGTCGTTTCGGCTCTCCAGGGTCGCGTCGCGCGTGCGGGAGGCCGGGCCGGCGTCCTCGCCGCCAGAGGACTTCGACGCCGCTGCGCAGCTGGAGGCCGGTCCCTGGGGCCTCGGACGGCCGAGGTCGACGGCGCGGGTCGCCTTCAGCCCGAAGGTCGCCTGGCTCGCGACCGGATCGACGCCCGGGGCGAGGGTCGTGCGGACCGAGCCCGATGGGTGGGTCGAGGTCGAGGTGCCCGCCGGCGAGAGCCACGCGTTCGTCTCGTGGGTCCTCTCCTTCGGTCAGGACGCCGAGGTCCGCGCACCCCGAACCCTTCGCGACCAGGTGACAGCGCGCCTGGAGGCGCTGGTGGGGAATGCCTGAGGGGCGGGGGGGGGGGGCCTCCAAGATTGCCCCGCGCCCGCCGGCTCGCGCGGCCGAACGTTTGAAGCGTCTACTGGTGGTCGTCCCCTACGTCGTCCGCCATCCGGGTACCCCCGTGGCCGACCTATCGAGCCTTTTCGGCGTCCCCGAGGGCGAGCTCCTGGACGACCTGAACCTCCTTTTCGTCTCTGGGCTGCCGCCGTATGGCCCCGGCGACCTGATCGACGTTCAGGTGGAGGAGGGAAGGGTGTGGATCGACATGGCGGAGTACTTCTCCCGTCCCGTCCGGCTAAGCCGTTCCGAAGCGCTCGCGCTGTACCTTCGGGGCAAGGCGCTGCTGGGCGCGCCCGGCCTGGAGGAGGCTCCCCTCCTGGCCTCGGCGCTGGCCAAGCTGGAGGAGGGTCTGGGCCAGGAGACGCTCGGCAGCCTTGCGGGACTGGTCCAGGTGGGAACGGGCGGCCACGTGGCAGAGGCCCTAGCAGCGGTCCGCGGCGCCGTGGAGAGTCAGGAGCGGCTCAGCATCGAGTACTACTCGGCCGCACGCGACGATCTGAGCGTTCGGGAGATCGACCCCGAGCATGTCTTCTCGGCGATCGGGAACTGGTACGTCGTCGCATGGGACCACCAGTCCGACGAGGAGCGGCTCTTCCGAGTCGACCGCATGCGATCCGCCGAACCTACGGGCGAGACATTCGTGCCACGGGGGCTGGCGGGGCTGGGCCGGCCGCTGTACAGCCGCTCCGACAGGGACGTCTCCGTTCGGCTGCTTCTCGGACCGGCCGCCAGATGGGTTGCGGAGTATTACGCGACCGAACGCGCCCTCGAGCGCGATGATGGCGCGCTCGAAGTCACGATGCCGGTCAAGGATCTCCCCTGGGTGGCCAAGCTCATCCTGCGTCTCGGCGGGGAGGCGAAGGTCCTCGGGCCTCCCGAACTCGAATCGATGGTCCGCGAGACCGCCGCAGCGACCCTCGCCCTGTACCGGCGAGGCGGCTGATATTCTGCGGCCATGTCGGCCGTCGTCCTCGTGCTGCTGGTCGTCGGCATCGCAACCGCCGGCATCATGACGGTCCTCGTGATCGCCCTGGTCCGCCACGTGAAGATCCTCGCCGGGGCGGCACGCGATTTTCAGAGCGCCCTGGAGCCCTCGCTCGAGGAGATCCGGCGAGCGGGAGAGCGGGCGCAGAAACAGCTCCAGACGCTCGAAGAGCGCAGGTCCGAGCGGGGGGCCGGTGTTAGACTCCGCACGTAGCCGCCAGCCGTCCGGCCTCGGGGAGTGGCGTGTTCAACATCGGTCCCACTGAACTGATCGTCATCTTGGTGCTCGCGCTGATCGTCTTCGGACCCAGCCGCTTGCCAGAGATCGGGCGCACGGTGGGAAAGAGCCTCCGCGAGGTGAGGCGCGCGGGGATGGACCTCCGGGACCAGTTCGAGACCGACCTCGACGACGACTCGTTCGCCCGGAAGGGGAGCGCGGGGGAACCCAAAGCCGAGAAGGAGCAGCGCCCCGAACCTCCGGCGCCGGCTCCCGGCGACTAGGCAGGCGGTCCTGCGCCGGGCCGGACTCCGTCCAGAGGTTGACGAATGGCCGTGATCCCGCGACGGCGTCGCCGCCGCGAGCGGTCCGGCGACATGAGCCTCGTCGAACACCTCGGCGAGCTTCGCAAGCGCCTGGTCATCTCGGCGCTCGCCATCGTCGGGGGATCGCTCGCCGGGTGGTTCCTCTACTGGCCGGTGTTCCGCCTGCTGACGAACCCCTTCTGCGACTTCATGCGATCCCATCCGCAGTTCGCGCGCGACCCGAAGGACCCCTGTGACCTAGCCATCTTCAGCATCACGGAGGCCTTTGTGCTCCGGCTGAAGCTGACGCTCTTTCTCGGGCTGCTGATCGCGCTCCCCGTCGTGCTGTATCAGCTCTGGGCGTTCATCACGCCGGGTCTCACAGAGCGCGAGCGCAAGTTCTCGCTTCCGTTCGTGTTCATCTCGGTGCTCCTGTTTGCCCTCGGCGGATGGTTCGCCTTCTTCACGCTCCCGCGCGGTTTGAACTTCCTCCTGGGATTCGCCGGGGACCAGCGCATCGAGGTGGTGCTGTCGATCGGCAAGTACGTGGGCTTCGTGATGCTCATCGTCCTCGCGTTCGGAGCGTCGTTCGAGTTCCCGATCGTCCTGATATCGCTCACGATGGTGGGCGTCCTGACCAGCCGGCAGCTCCGCGACTGGCGCCGCTACGTCCTTCTCGTGATCGCAGTGTTCGCGGCGGTCATCACCCCGAGCGCCGATCCGTTCACCATGATTGCGATGATGATCCCTTTGCTAATCTTCTACGAGCTCGCCATCTTGTTCTCCCGGATCATGAAGAGGTAGCCGAGGTTCGCCATGGCCATCAAGGGAAAGGGCAGAACCCGCAGTCGCCGCGTCATTGCGGCGCCGCCCCGACCGCAGTTGATGATCCGTAAGAAGCCTTTCATCCTGCGGCGCTCGACGTGGATCGGGGCAGGGGCGGTCCTGCTCGCGGGGATCGGCCTCCTCGTCTTCCTCGCACTGCGCTCGAGCAGAGCGGAGGCAAAGGAAGATCGTGAGCGTACGGCGGTTCGGGTCTTCGCGAACCTGATCCAGGCGAACATCCCCGCCGGCGCGCAGTCCCTCGGTTCGGCCAGCAACCTGGTCTTCCCGACGGTGCTCCAGGACCTCGCGAGCTTGGGGGCGGGCGATCTGAAGGCGCCGGCCGCCACCCGCAAGGCCAACGAGCTCACACGGGCGGCCCGCGAGGGGGCCGACGGCATGGAGGAGATCATCGTTCGCCGGACGATCCCGGACGAGTTCCCGCAGACGAGGCTCGAGCTTCTGGACGCCCAGTTCATGATGGCCCAGGGCCTTCGGACGTACGAGCGCGTCGGCGGGTTGATGAAAGCGGCGATCGCCGAGACCGGAGCGCAGCGGACGGCGATCACGGACGAGGCCGCCGAGCTCGCGACACAGGCGGGCACGCTGTTCGACCGGGGATGGACGAAGCTCAACAACATCCGGGACCGGCTGGGGATAGCTCCACCGTTCAACCCGAACCCCGTCCCGCAGTCGAGCGTCCCCGTGCCGACACTGCCGCCGAGCCCCACGCCGAGCGCCTCCGCCACTCCAAGCCCTTCCCCTGAGCCCAGCCCGTCGGCGAGCCCAACGGGATGACGGACGGGCTCCTCCTCCTCCACGCGTTCCCACTGGACAGCACCATGTGGGAACCGCAGGTCTCGGCCCTGTCCGGGAAGATCATCGTCGTCGCTCCGAACTTCCCAGGCTTCGGCGGGGGAACCACCCCGCCGGAGACCACCGAGATGGAGGCCGCGGCCGCCGTCGCCGAAGCGGCCCTCACGGACGCCGGGGTGGAGCGAGCGGTGGTCTGCGGGCTGTCGATGGGAGGCTATGCCGCCTTGGCCTTCTGGCGAGGCAATCCCGACCGCACGGCCGGTCTGGTGCTCGCCAACACGCGGGCCGGCGCCGACGACGAGGCGGGGAAGGACCGGAGGCGAGCGCTGGCCAGGCGATTGCGGCAGGAGGGGAGCGAGTTCCTCGTCGAGGACCCTCCGCCTTTGCTCTCCGCGAACGCACCCCCGGAGCTCTGGAGCCGGGTCAAGGACATCATCCGCGCTCAGTCGGCGGAGGCCATCGCCGCGGCATCGCTGGGCATGGCCGCCAGGCCGGACTTCACAGACCTGCTTAACGAGATTCGCGTGCCGACCCTGGTCATCACGTCCACGGGCGACACGCTCATTCCACCGGATGCCTCCCGGCCACTGGCGGAGGCGATTCCGGGGGCCGCGCTCGAGACTATCGAGGGGGCAGGGCACCTCTCGAGCCTGGAGGCGCCGGAGGCTTTCAACCGGCTGCTCCGCGGACACCTCGCAACCTGCGGGGTGCTCTCCGGGTAGACCGCGAAGGTCCACAGCCGAGGGCTAGCTCGGCAGGGCGGCGCACCTACACTGGACACGAATGGACCTCCGCCGCTTCGCCGAGACCTATCCGTTCCCGCTGGACGACTTCCAGCTCCGGGCCATCGACGCGCTCGACGCAGGGGAGTCGGTCCTCGTTGCCGCACCGACGGGGTCGGGGAAGACGGTGGTGGCCGAGTTCGCCGTCGACCGGGCGCTGTCCGCCGGCGCCAAAGCCTTCTACACGACTCCACTGAAGGCCCTCTCCAACCAGAAGTTCGGTGATCTGACGGCGCGGCATGGCTCGAGCCGCGTGGGCCTCCTCACCGGAGACAACTCCATCAACTCGGAGGCTCCGATCGTCGTCATGACCACCGAGGTGCTGCGAAACATGCTCTACGAGAACAGCAAGACTCTCGAGGGCCTCGAGACCGTCGTTCTGGACGAGGTCCACTACCTCCAGGATCCGTACCGGGGAGCCGTCTGGGAGGAGATTCTCATCCACCTGCCGCTGTCCGTCTCCGTCGTGTGCCTGTCCGCAACGGTATCTAACGCGGAAGAGTTCGGCGAGTGGATCGGCGTCCTCCGCGGCCCGACCCGGGTGGTTATCGAGGAACGCCGTCCCGTGCCGCTCCGCAACCTCTACCTGGTCGGCTCGGAGCTGCACGCCATGCACGTCGACCGAGACGGACACCCCCTGCCGAACCCGTACCTGGTGTCGCTCGAGCAGCGCGAGGTTCGCGTTCGGACCTACCGGCGGCGGTCGGACCGGCGCCTCCAGACCGCGGCCATGTCCAGGCCGCGCGAGGGCCATCGCCGGGTATACGCCCCTCGCCGGGAGGAGGTCGTGGAGCTCCTCGACGAAGAAGGGATGCTGCCGGCGATCTACTTCGTCTTCAGCAGGGCCGGATGCGACCGAAGCGTCCGGATGCTCCTGGACTCGGGCATCCGATTGACCTCGCGGGAGGAAGCCGACCGCATCCGCGAGGAGGCCGATCGCCGGGTCGGCTGGATCGACGACGACGAGCTTGCCGCGCTCGGTTACTTCGACCTCCGGGAGGCGCTCTCCGCCGGGATCGCTTCCCACCATGCCGGCATGTTGCCCGTCTTCAAGGAGACCGTCGAGGAGCTCTTCGCCGCGGGGCTCGTCCGGGTCGTCTTCGCGACCGAGACCCTCTCCCTGGGGATCAACATGCCGGCGAAGACGGTCGTCATTGAAGACCTGTGGAAGTTCTCGGGCGAGCGCCACGAGTTTCTTCGGCCGGGAGAGTACACGCAGCTCACGGGGCGCGCTGGGCGCCGGGGGATCGACGAGCTGGGGAACGCCGTGGTGCTGTACCAGAGGCAGGTTCCCTTCGAGCGGGTCGCCGGGCTGGCCTCCACGCGAACCTACGAGCTCCGATCCTCGTTCCGGCCCTCCTACAACATGACGGTCAACCTGGTCCAGAACTACACGCCTCAGGAGGCTCATCACCTCCTCAACTCGTCGTTCGCGCAGTTCCTGGCCGACCGTGGCGTGGTCGCGCTGGAACGCCAGCTGGAGCGGGACCGCGCATACCTGGAGGGGTATCGAGAGTCGATGGCTTGCGACGCCGGAGATTTCGCCGCCTACTGGTCGATGCGCGAGCGAGCCGAGCGCATCCGGGAGGACGCACGAAGGAACGTTCAGCGGAACCGCAAGGACCAGACGAGAGACGCCATGGCGAGCCTGCGGCCCGGCGACGTGATCTTCCTGCCGTCGGCCCGCCGGCGCGGCCTCGCGGTGGTGCTCTCGACCCGGGAGGGGCGTCCGACCGTCCTCACGCAGGATCGCCGCTACTTCCGACTCGCGTCGAACGACGTGGAGGACGCCGTCCGGCCGGTGGCCCGCATCGACCTCCCCCGTACCGGGAGCGCCCGCAGCGCTCGGTACCGACGGGATCTCGCCGCCCGGCTGGCCACCCTGACCGTCCGGCAGCCGAGATCGCGCCCCGGGAGCTCGGTCGACCCCAAGACGGAGACGCGGGCCGCGGACCTAGAGCGACGGGCCAGACGACACCCGTGCCACTCCTGTCCCGACCGGCCGAAGCACGAGCGATGGGCCGTTCGCGCCTCGAAACTGGAGCGCGACATCGCGGGCCTCGATCGTCGTATCCGATCTCGAACGGAGACCCTTGGACGGCAGTTCGATCGAGTCGTGGACGTGCTCGAAGAGCTCGGGTACGTGCGCGCCTTCGCGCTCACCGACATGGGAAGGCGCCTCCGGCGGATCTACGCCGAAGGAGACATCCTCGTCGCGGGGGGGCTCTCGGCGGGGCTGTTCGACGGCCTGCATCCCGCCGAGTTCGCGGCCCTGGTCTCCACGCTGGTTTACGAATCCCGTGAGCGCATGCCGGTTCGGACCGAGATACCGACCGCTACCCTGCGCGAGCGGTACCGCCGGCTCTCGGAGCTCTGGACCGACATCCGGCGCGTCGAGGGCGCGCACCAGGTCGAGCTCTGTCGCGAGCTCGATCCGGGGTTCGTGCCCACGCTGTTCGACTGGGCAGAGGGAAAATCGCTCGAGGATGTCCTTAGCGCCTCGGGCCTGCAGGCGGGCGACTTCGTGCGGAACTGCAAGCAGGTTCTGGACCTTCTTCGCCAGGTGGAGGACGTCGCGGAGGCCGAGGTGTCGGCGATCGCTCGCGCGGCCTCCGAGGCCGTGAACCGAAGCGTCGTCTCGTACACGGGCCTGTAGGCGTGGACGAGTTCGCCTCCCTGGTCGAGCGGCTGCCGGCGGGGAGGGTCACGACGCACCACGGAGAGCTCGCGGCGCACGCGAGGGACCGGTGGGCCCTCGCCATGCTGCAGGAGGCGCGAGGAGCCCATGTCGCCCATCCGGCGGCGGTCGCCTTCCCGTCGAGCACCGAGGAGGTGTCGACCATCCTCGCCTGGGTACACGAGGAGGGCATACCCGTCGTCCCGCGCGGCGAGGGATCGGGCAGGTGCGGCGGCGCGCAGGCCGTGAAGCGCTCCCTCGTGCTGGACCTAACCCACATGGATCGGATCCTGGAGGTCGACGAGGTCTCGCAGACCGTACGCGCCGAGGCCGGAGTGCGCGGGTCCACCCTGGAGACCACCCTTGCCCGACAGGGCTTCTCGCTGGGGCACGCGCCCGTCTCGATGGGAATCTCGACCGTCGGCGGCTGGGTCGCGACGGCCGCCGCGGGCCTGACGCAGGCGGGGTACGGAGGGATCGAGGACGCCCTCCTCGGTATCACCGTCGTGCTTGCCGATGGGGACGTGGCTCAGTTGAAGGCCGTGCCGAGGTCGGCCACCGGCCCCGACATCCGCCGCCTCTTCGTGGGCTCGGAAGGCACCCTCGGTGTGATCACCGAGGTCACCTTCGCAACGGCTCGGGCGGCGGCCCTCGCGTGGGCGGCCTTTCGCCCCCACTCGTTCGAATCGGGCCTGGCACTGCTCCGAGAACTCGTGCAGCGGCCGTTCCGGCCACTCGTCGCCCGGCTGTTCGACGAGACGCGAGCGGGGGAGCTGTTCGACGCCCCCGGCGCGTCGCGTGGGGCGGCGCTGCTCGTGGGCTTCGATGCGGGCGCTCCTGCCGGCGACGCCGAGCGCTTCGAGTTCGGGCAGCTCGCGCGGGAGCTCGGTGCCAGGCCAGCCGTCAGGGACCTAGCGGAGCGCTGGTGGGATCAGCGCTTCGAGCCGGTCGCCCGGTACGAGTCCGTCATGGGATCGGAACGGAGCCTCGGCGCGGGCGTGATCGCGGACACGGTGGAGGCCACGGGGCTCTGGCGCAGGCTGCCCGGCCTCTACGAGGCGGTCCGCGGCGCGCTCCTCGAGCACGCGGAGTCCGTCGGGTGCGTCGTCGGGCACGTCCACACATCGGGAGCCTCCCTGATGTTCCCCTTCCTCCTCCGCGCGAGCAGCGACGAGGAGGCCGAGCTCGGGTACGCCCGCGCCTGGGATGACGCCCTAACGGCATGCATCGCGGCCGAGGGGACGATTGGCTACTCCCACGGGATCGGGCTGCACCTGGCGCCGCACCTCGTCGCCGAGAACGGGGAACCCGGCATCGCCTTGCTTCGCCGGGTCAAGGACGCCCTGGACCCGAAGGGGGTAATGAACCCGGGCAAGCTGATCGCTCCGCGGACTCAGCCCTGAGGGGCGGCGAGGGCCCGCCGGTATGATGCCGCCGTGTCCCACGATCACGCCACGCGACTGAAGCGCGCCGCCGAGGAGGCCGCCGCCTCCGGGCTGGAGGCGCTCCTCATTGCTCCATCGGCCGACCTGCTGTACCTGACCGGCTACGATCCGCCTCCCCTCGAGCGCTTGACGGCCTTGATCGTCCGGCCGGCCGGCGAGCCGGTGCTCCTCGTCCCCGAGCTGGAACGACCGCGGGCCCTCAACTCGCCCGGCGCGGATCTGCTGGACATCCGATCGTGGAGGGACGGGGAGGACCCGTACGAAGCGGTTCGGCGGATCGTCTCCGCAGCGGGGACCTACGGCGTCGCCGACCGGATGTGGGCGTCGCATCTCCTCGGCCTTGAAGGAACGCTCCCGGGCGCGCGGTTCCTTCCGGCCTCGCGAACGCTCTCGCGGCTTCGCGCGCGCAAGGACGAGTCGGAGGTGGCGCTGCTCGCTCGCGCGGCCCGGAGCGCCGACGAGGCGTTCCGCCGGATCTGCAGGGAGGGGCTCGAGGGCCGGGCCGAAGAGGATGTCGCTCGGTCGCTCGCGCGACACATCACCGAGTCCGGGCACGACGCCGCCGCCTTCACTATCGTGGCCTCCGGTCCGAACGGGGCCTCGCCACACCACGAGCCGGGCAGCCGCGGCATCCGGGAAGGCGATGCGGTCGTGCTGGACTTTGGCGGGCGGGTGGGCGGCTACTGCTCGGACGTCAGCCGCACGGTCTGCGTCGGGACGCCCACGGAGGAGCTTCGTGAGGTTCACGAGATCGTGCGGGAGGCGCAGCAGGCGGCGTTCGCCGCGGTGCGGCCAGGGGTTCCCGCCGAGGAGGTCGACGCGGCGGCTCGCGGGGTCATCGATGATGCCGGCTACGGAGACGCGTTCCTCCATCGCACGGGCCACGGGATCGGATTGGAGGAGCACGAGGATCCGTACCTGGTTGCCGGCAACGCCGAACCACTCGAGGTAGGAATGTGCTTCTCCATCGAGCCCGGCATCTACCTGGAGGGGCGCTTCGGCGTGCGGATCGAGGACATCGTGACGGTCACGCCGGATGGCGGGCTGCGCCTCAACTCCGCCAACCGCGAGCTCGCGAGTGTGATGTAACCTACTGGGCGGTAGGTTGGCCGCTGACCTCAGGGTCCAGCAAGCCTGCGGAGGGAGACATGTCGCGTCCGAGCATCCCCGAGGAGGTTGCAGAGCTGCGGGCGTCGCTCTCGCAGTTCATCGATCGTGAGGTGCGCCCTACCGAGGAGTCGTACCGCGAGGAGATCCAGGAGACGGGCACGTTCGCGGCTCTGCGCGAGGAGCAGCTCAAGATGCGCAAGCGCTCGGCAGAGGTAGGCTTCTGGACGCTGCACATGCCCGAGTCCGTCGGCGGCGGGGGACTTGAGTATCTCGGCCAGGTCGTCCTTCACGAGGAGGCCTCCAGTCATGGGCTGGTCCTCGCTCAGTTCGAATCGATATTCCCCGTGGTCACCGGGCCGAGTCCCATCCATCTGGACTGCACCGAGCCGCAGCGCGAGAAGTATCTCGCTCCGCTGATGTCCGGGGACAAGGTGACGTGCTTCGCGCTCACGGAACCAGAGGCGGGCTCGGACGCCACACGAATCCGTACGCGCGCCGCCTCGACCGGGTCCGGGACATGGGTCCTGAACGGTCGCAAGCACTTCATCACGGCGGGCGAGTCCGCCGACTTCGCCCTCGTCTTCGCGGTGACCGACCCCGAGCGACGCGCCCACGGCGGCATCACCGCTTTCTTCGTGGATGCGGGCACTCCCGGGTTCTCCGTCACCCGAGTCCAGCGGACGATGTCGCCCTACCAGAACCCGGTCGAGTTCACCTTCGAAGATGTGGAGGTGGGGGAGGAGCAGGTCCTGGGGCAGGTCGGCTTCGGCTTCTATTCCGCGGTGAGGGGGATCAACGGCGCGCGGCTGCAGATCGCCGCGAGCGCGCTCGGGATCGCGCAGAACCTGCTGCGCCGGTCCCTCGAATACGCGAAGAGCCGGGTGGCGTTCGAGAGGCCGATCGGCTCGAACCAGTACATCCAGGGGATGCTGGTGGACTCCCACGCGGAGCTCGAGCAGGCCCGGCTGCTGGTCTACGAGTGCGCCCGGCGGATCGACGAGGGCGCCGATGGACGGCGGGAGGCGGCGCTTGCAAAGCTCGTCGCCACGGAGATGGTGGGGCGGGTGGCCGACCGGGCCATCCAGGTCCACGGAGGCACGGGCTTCATGACAGAGCTCGGCCTCGAGGCGTGGTACCGGGACGTTCGGGCCATGCGCCTATACGAGGGGACGAGCGAGATCCTTCGGACGAACATCGCCAAGACGCTCGGCCTCTAGAGGCGGGGGCGGACCCTCGTTCCCGCCGGCGTGTCCATGACCTCGAGGCCCATCGCGCCGAGCTGATCTCGGATCCGATCGGCCGTTCCGAAGTCCCTGGCGGCCCGGGCCTCGTCTCGCCGGCGGATCAGCTCGAGGACCTCGGGCGGCGCCTCGTATCGTTCGCGGGCCAGCCGCTCGAGGTCCAGACCCAGGACGCCGTCCCACGAGGAGAGGAGCCGGTACTTCTCAGCCGGGCCAACCGCGGGGGAGGAGACCGCCTCGTTGAGCACCACGAGTGCGGCCGGCATGTCCATGTCGTCCGCGACCGCGTCCCTGAAGCGGCGGTCGAGGTCTTCGGCCATTTCACCGCGCGTCGCCACGGCCGGCGACTCGGACCAGTCGGCCATCCGCTGCCGCAGGCCGGTGAGCCGGGTGTTCGCCGCCTCGAAGGCCTCCCAGCTGAAATCCATCTCGCTGCGATAACGGGTGCCGAAGCACACCAACCGGAACGCCAGCGGATCCAGTCCCCGCTCCACGATCTCCGGCACCAGCACGACGTTCTTCGCCGACTTCGCGATCTTCTGTCCGGAGAGGCGTAGGAAACCGCCGTGCACCCACACCGAGACGACCGAATGGCCAACGGCGGCTTCGGACTGCGCGATCTCGTCCTCATGGTGGGGGAACTTGTTGTCGTTGCCGCCGGTGTGGACGTCGAAGCGCTCGCCCAGGTGCTTCATCGACATCGCCGAGCACTCGATGTGCCACCCGGGAAAGCCGTCCCCCCACGGGCTCGGCCACTTTAGGACGCGATGCGCGCCTGCCTTTTTCCAGAGCCCGAAGTCCTCTCGGCTTCGCTTGTTCGGGTCGACCTCCACGTCCTGTCGGTGCCCGGCCTGAAGCGCCTCGAGGGTGTTGCCCGAGAGCTTCCCGTAGTCCGGGAAGGTGCGGACCTCGAAGTACACCGTTCCGTCGACCACGTACGCGTGGCCCTTCTCGACCAGCCGCTTCGTGATCTCGATCATCTCGGGGATGTGCTCGGTCGCCCGCGGATACAGGTCGGCACGCCCGATGCCGACCGCGTCGCCGTCCTTGAGGAACGCCTCGGTGTACTTCTCCGCGATCTGCATCGCGGAGAGGCCCTCGTCCGACTGGGCGAGCTCCATCTTGTCGAGCCCCGTGTCCCTTAGGTCGTCGGTCATGTGGCCGACGTCGGTGATGTTCATGACCAGACGGGAGTCCTGACCCTCGAACCGAAGGATCCGCCGGATGAGATCGCCGAGCATGAAGGAGCGGAAGTTTCCTATATGGATGTAGCGGTACACGGTGGGACCGCACGAGTAGATCTTCACGGTCTGGCCGTCCAACGGCTTGACCTCTTCGATCTGGCGCGACAGGGAGCTGTAGAGGCGCATGACCAGGAAAGGATACCGGCGGCGTGGGACGCCCCGCGAGAGGCGGCATCGCTGAGCGCCGATGCTACGCTTCCCTCGGTGGAGCGCGACTTCGGCCTGAGCGAAGACCAGCGAGACATCGTCGGCGCGGTCCGCGAGTTCGTCGCCGAACGGGTCGCTCCCGCCGCCGCCGCATTCGAGGAGAAGAAGGAGTTCCCCCGCGAGCTGTTCTCCCAGCTCGGGGAGATGGGGCTCGCCGGAATCCCGTACGAGCAGCGCTTCGGCGGCGGAGCGCAGTCGTATCTGACATACGTGACCGTCCTCGAGGAGATCGCGACGGGGTTCCTTTCCCTGGCCGTGACGCTCTCCGTCCACCACCTGTCCGCGTTCGGCATCTCCCAGTACGGGTCCGACTCCCTGAAGGAGAGGTACCTGCCGCGGCTGTTCTCGGGCGAGTGGCTGGGCGCCTACGCGCTCTCGGAGGCCTCGAGCGGCTCGGACGCCGCCTCCCTGCGTACGCGCGCGGAGCGCCTGGAAGGCGGCTACCGGCTTACCGGGTCGAAGCGATTCATCACGCACGGGGGAGAGGCGGAGCTCTACCTCGTGCTGGCGCGGACAGGAGAGGAGGGTCCTCGCGGCATCTCCGCCTTCGCCGTCGAACCGGACCGCCCGGGATTCGAGTTCGGAAAGCTCGAGGAGAAGATGGGCTGGAACGCCTCCCCGATGCGCGAGCTGATCTTCGAGGGATGCGAGGTGCCCGTGGAGAACCTGGTGGGGGAGGAGGGGCAGGGGTTCCCCATCGCCCTCGCGGCCCTCGACGGGGGGCGCCTGGGGATCGCCGCCTGCTCGGTGGGCCTCTCCCAGGCGGCGTTCGACGCGGCGGTGAAGTTTGCGAAGGAGCGGTCGCAGTTCGGCCGCGCGGTCATCGACTTCCAGGGCCTGCAGTTCATGCTGGCCGACATGGCGACCCAGATCGAGGCGGCCCGTCGCCTGTACCGGGAGGCTGCGCGGCTTCGCGACGGGGGCGGCGACTTCTCCATCGCGGCGTCGATGGCCAAGCTCTTCGCGTCCGACGTCGCCATGCGCGTTACGACCGACGCCGTCCAGATCCACGGGGGGTACGGCTACATGCAGGAGTATCCGGTCGAGCGCTACATGCGCGAGGCGAAGGCCCTGCAG
>JACDCJ010000060.1 GCA_013817655.1 Actinosomnolentus pattersoniae (SeqCode) | reverse complement strand
CACCAGGGCGACGAAGGCCCACGCAAGCTGGTACGCCGCCCCGACGGCAAAGGACACCCCCAACAGCCAGTGCTCCCGGGCATGCGTGGACGTCAGCGTGCCGTGAATGCCGGCCGCCGCGCTCGAGAGCACCGCGAGCGCGACCGTCAGCGGCTCGACCGGTCGAGGGAAGCTCTCTCTCACGACGCCTTCCTCCAGCGAGGCGATTCCCGGCGGTGCCGGGGTTCGTCGATTCACTCGCCCTCAGATCATCCCGCACCGCGATAGCTCTCGTGCGACGTGGGGATAGCTGCCGCGACCTCCCGGAACGGCCCTCCACCTTGGTGTATCGTTCAGGCGGGCCGAAGGCGGAGGGGAGGAGGAGATCATGGTCGGAAGAGGCAGCATGGCGGGAAGGACCAATATCCAGAAGGCGGCGATGCTGTTCGGAGTCGTGTTTCTGCTCGTCACGGTCCTCGGATTTATCCCCGGCGTCACCAGCGACTACGACATGCTTACCGAGTTCGGCGGCGTCGGCGCACTCCTGCTGGGGATCATCGGGCTCAACATCCTGGAGAACATCGTGCACCTCCTGTACGCGATCGGTGGGTTCGCCGCCGCGTCCAGTTGGGCGGCGTCGCGGACGTACTTCCTCGCGGGTGGGGCGGTCTACCTCGTGGTGTGGATCTACGGGCTGATCATCGACGAGGAGAGCAGCGCGAACATCCTCGGGGTCAACGACGCCGCCAACTGGTTGCACTTCGTCCTTGGCGTCGCGATGATCGGCATCGGCCTCGCGCTCGCGCGGTCGGGGGAGCGGCCGTCGCTGGCGACGTGATGCCATCGCGGCGCCTCCCGCGGCCGTTCATGTGAGGGGGAACGGCGGCTGCCACCACCACGGGACGTCGCTCACCTCCACCGACCGCACCCACTTGACCCACCAGAAGCCGCGCCGGTTCGGGGCGACTATGCGGGCCGGGGCGCCGTGGCCGGGTGAGATGGGGAGCCCGCCGACCCGGGTGGCGAGCCAGAGCCTGGCAGCATCACGAAAGGGATACCGGCGCGCGTAGCCCGTGACGGATCGCACCAGGATGCTCCGGCGCTCCCCCACGTTCCCGAGCAGGCGATCCAACCGGACGCCCTCCCAGCGCTGCATCGCATACCAACCTCCGGTGCAGTCGAGGGTGGCCTCCACCGGCTCGCGCATCCCCTCGAGCGTCTCGAGCGAGAATGTCGCCGTTTCTCCTCCGCCCCCGACCGCCAGTCGCCACCCGGCCACATCGACTTGCGGCACGCGATCGTCGAGCCACTGAGTGATCGGCATGGCGTCGGGACGGAGTGATCCGCGTTCGAAGGAGCCGGTGAATCGCCGTTCCGCTCCCGGCGTGCGGATGACTCTCACGACGCCGGCGAGCGCCCCGTAGGCCGCCAGTGAGCCCCCTGCCAGTCCGGCAGCCCGAAGGAGGTTCCGGCGACGGACGTCCGTCCGCCGCCACCGGACTCGACGGGTGGAGACATGAACCAGCCCGAGCCCCATCGCCACCACGGCGGCGGTCACGTGGACCTGCATGGCCGTCACGGGACCCGCCGATATCAGCACACCGGTTGAATGGGCGAGTCCCGATGCCAGCGTGACCGCCGTCACGACGGCCAGGGCGATGGAGGCGAAGCTGTGCGGACGGGTCCGGCGAAGCCCCCGGCGGGCGATCGCCGACTTCCACGGCGAGAGCAGAACGATGCCGATGGCGAGGACGCCGTGCGCCATGACCGCCCATGCTCCCCAGCCACTCCCCAGCCCGAAGGCGAGACCCCCGGTCACCAGACACGAGGCGAGGAGCACCAGCAGGGCCAGGTTCGTCCTCCGACCGGCCACGAACACATTCTCGCTCCCCGGTTCCCCATCCGTCTTCGCAGCTTGTCGCGCCCCAGTTGCCGGCGGGATACTTCGGGCGGGCTGCTATTCAGCTCCCTCGGTTTCAAACTGTCCGGAAGGCGAGCGAACGATGGGTGGTCCGTTATGGCCTTGGAACCCCGACGCCGAGCCCGCCGGCTGCTCGCCTATCTGCGATCCGAGCGGCGAACGCTCCGCCAGGGCTTCGCGGCGCTCGTCCTCGGTACGGTCACGGCGTTCATCGCCGGCGTAACGCTCGCCTCCATTACTGACACGCTCGAGATGCTGCCCGGCCTGCTCATCCTCATCCCGGCCGTCCTCGGGATGAGGGGAACGATCTTCGGGGCCATCGGGGCCCGGCTGGGAACCAGCACACACGCGGGCCTGTTCGAGGCAACCCTCGCGCGCAACGGGGTGCTGTACCAGAACGTCTACGTGGGCGTGGTGATGACCCTGACGTCATCGCTGTGGCTGGCCGCGCTCGCCAAGATTGCCGCCGGGGCGTTCGGGCTTCGTTCGATCTCCCTGTTGGACTTCATCGTCATCTCGGTGATCGGCGGTGTCGTCGACTCCGCCTTCATCCTGACGATCACGATGGGGCTGTCGGTCCTGTCCTACCGGCGGGGGTACGACCTCGACGCGGTGGCGACGCCCCTCATCACCGCCGTGGCCGACATGCTGACCGTTCCCGCGCTGTTCGCCGCCACGTTCCTGATCAGAGTGGGCTGGCTCCGCACAAGCCTTGCGGCGGCGGCGATCCTGGCCTGCCTGTACGCCGGCATTCGGGGCGCGCAGACGGACCTCCGGATGGCCCGGCGCATCCTGCTCGAGATGGTTGCCGTCGTGCTGCTCACGCCCCTGCTGGACATCCTGGCCGGCGCGGCGCTCGAGCCTCGGCTGGAGCGCTTCGCCCGCTTTCCGAGCCTGCTGGTCCTGGTGCCCCCGTTCGTGGCGACGGCGGGAGCTCTCGGGGGGATCCTCTCCTCGCGTCTGTCGTCCAAGCTCCAGCTCGGCATCCTTACACCGAGGGGGCTGCCGGAGGGCCCTGCGCTCCTCGATGCCGGACTGGTGCTGGGCTTCGGCGTCGTCATCTTCACCTTCATGGGAGGGCTCGGACTCGCCTACGCCACCCTCGGTCCGGGTGCATCTCCCGGGGCCGCCGCACTCGTCGTGGGGACGCTGCTCGCGGGGATGCTGGCCACGCTGGTGGCCGTCCCGTGCGCCTACTACATCGCGATCCTCACGACGCGGTTCGGCCTGGACCCCGACAATCACTCGGTCCCGATCATCACGAGCGTGATGGACCTGACCGGCGTCCTCGCCTTCCTCGCCGTTCTGTCACTATTTGGTGTGGCCACCCATGCCTGACGAAACCCGACCCCGGAACGTCAAGGAGCTTCTCGTCGAGTCCAAGGACGCTTCGGAGCTCATGGTGGACCTCGCCTACGCGGCCGTCTTCTTCAACGACTCCGATCTCGCGGAGGAGGTCGAGGTACTGGAGGAACGCATGGACGGCTACCTCAGGCGGCTGCGAGAGATCTCCATGCTGGCCGCTCGATCTCCCGAGGACGCCGAGGCCATGGGCGGGGTCCTGCACATCGCCGCGGCCATGGAGAAGATCGGGGACGCGGCCTCGGACATCGCTCGGGTCGTCCAGGCTCGGCTCGGAATCCCGAAGGAGCTTCGTCCCGACCTCCGCCACGCCGATGAGATCGTCGGGCGGGTGCGGGTGCGGGAGGGAGCTCCCTGCGTCGGGCAGTCGTTGCGCGATCTCCTACTCCCGAGCGAGACGGGGATGTGGCTGATGGCGATCCGTCGCGGAGCCGACTGGGAGTTCGATCCCCAGGCGGAATCCGTTCTCTCCGAAGGAGACGTGCTCCTATACCAGGGGCCGGAGGAGGGGATGAACCTCATCCGAGAGGTGGCCGGCGCGCCGGCTCTCCCGGAGCCGCCGGAAGGGGACGCTCCCCCGTTCAGCGAGCTCGACCGCGCGGTCGACATCCTGGTGGAGATGAAGAACGCGGCCGAGGTCGCGGTCGGCCTCGCCTACTCCTCGCTGCTCTTCAACGACGCCGCCCTGGCAGCCGAGGTCGCCACGCTCGAAGCGCGGTCCGACATCCTGCACGACGAGCTGGAGTCCTGGGTGCTGAAGGCCGCTCCCGAGGCGCGCAACACCGACGAGCTGAGGGGCCTGCTGAGGCTCGCGAATGCCAGCGAGACGATCTTCGACGCCGCCCGCGACATGACGTGGCTGGTCGAGCACGGCGAGGACCTCCACCCGGTGGTCCGGATGGCCCTGGAGGAGACCGAGGAGGTAACGGCCGAGACCCTGGTCGAGGCCGGCTCACGCGCCGAGGGGCGATCGCTACGACAGCTTCAGCTCGAGACCCAGACCGGGATGTTCGTGCTCGCCGTCCAACGGGGGAGGCGGTGGATCTACCGGCCGCGCCCGGGCCTGGAGCTCCTCGCCGGGGACCGGGTCATCTCGATCGGGCCTGAGGAGGGCGTTCCCGAGCTGGACATCCTCGCGCGAGCCCCCGACCCCGCCTACGGGGGCGCGTCGCAGACATCCCTCTAGGCGGAGCCTCAGACGGCGGGTTGCCGGACCTGGGCGGGGAGCGAGAAGGCCATGTGCTCCTCCACCGTCCGAAGCTGATCTACCTCCGTGGCGCCCGAAAGCTTCAGGTGATCCACGACCCGCTCCACGAGCCACTCGGGGGCCGAGGCCCCTGAGGTGACGCCGACCACGTCGTGGCCTCGAAGCCATTGGGGGTCGATCTCGGTGTCGTCGTCGATGAGGTGGGCCGGGGTCCCGAGCTCACGAGCGACCTCGACCAGACGGTTAGAGTTGGACGAGTTCTCCGAGCCTATGACCAGGATGACGTCCGACTTAAGGGCGAGCTCCTTCACCGCTTCCTGCCGGTTCTGGGTCGCGTAGCAGATGTCGTCACGAGGTGGAGCCTGGATCATCGGAAAGCGCTGCCTCAGGACCTCGACCACAGCGTTCGTCTCGTCCACCGACAGGGTCGTCTGAGATAGATACGCCACGCGCTCCGGATCCGGCACCCGGATCGTCCTGGCCTCGGCCGGGGAGCCCACCAGCCGGATGTGCTCCGGGGCCTCGCCGCTCGTCCCGACGACCTCCTCGTGCCCCTCGTGGCCGATGAGCAAGATGGTGTAGCCATCCCGCGCGAAGCGTCGCGCCTCCAGATGTACCTTCGTCACGAGCGGACAGGTGGCGTCGATCACCGACAGCCGCCGCCGGCGCGAGTTCTCGTAGACCGACGGCGCCACTCCGTGCGCCGAGAGGATCACCACGGCGCCTTCGGGCACCTCGTCCTCCTCCTCGACGAAGACGGCGCCCTTGCGCTCCAGAGAGCGGACGACGTGGATGTTGTGGACGATTTGCTTTCGGACGTAGACGGGTTCGCCGTAGATGCGGAGCGCTCGTTCGACCGTGTCGACTGCGCGTTCGACGCCGGCGCAGTACCCACGGGGCCACGCCAGGAGGATGCGGTTGGGCATGCTCTCATGTTACTCGGGTCACGTCGGGACCAGGTCGAACGGCTGCCGCGGGGCAGCGACGGCATGATCTCTCAACCTCAAGGCACGGATGACACTCTGGCGGGCGGCGGGTAGACTCAGCCGGTCCGTTGCTCGTTCACTCCTCGGATCGTCCGCATATCTGATCCCATGGTCAGTGTCTATTCATGCGTGTCCGAAGAAGGACGACTGAATACATAGGAGGTGAGTCGAACACCCCAAGGCCTGCAGAACGCGCGCCCGGGCCCTCAGGCCCGGCTCAAGTATCGGGGTGCACAAGCTTATGGATAGATTGCAAAAAGAGCGGCTCAGGAAAGGCCTGGGAATCGCCTTCCTGTTGCTGACCCTACCAACGATCGCATACGCCTCGGCCGAGGTCTCCTCCGGGCCGGCGCTTACACCGCGTCCCTCGCGTCCTCCCCTCGTCTCCTACACTCCGCCGGTCGGTGACCCGCTAGTGGAGCAAACCCTGCGGAACGAGTTGACCCTTGCGCGTCACCGTGAACACCTGATCGAGGAAGCGCAGCGCAAGCACCGCGCATGGGTGAGGAAGCAGCGCCACATCGAGTGGGTCCGGGAACAGCAGGCGAAGAAGGCCGCCGCCGCGGCTCGCGCGGCCGAGCTCCGTCAGCGGGCGGCCGCGGAAGCCGCCGCACAGGAGGCTGCCGAGGAAGCTACCCAAGCTACGGTCCAGCAGCCGTCCTACACGCCCGCGCCGGTTCCGGCCTCCTCGGGCGCCGATTGGTACGCGATCGCGGCCTGTGAGTCGGGCGGGAACTGGTCTATCAACACGGGCAATGGCTTCTGGGGAGGGCTCCAGTTCACGCCGCAGACCTGGTTTGCCTACGGAGGGGGTCCCTTCAGCGGTTCCGGCCCCTTCCCGTACTCCGCCACCACGCAGATCGCGGTGGCCGAACGGGTGCTCGACGGGCAGGGACCGAACGCCTGGCCCAACTGCTTCCAGTGGCTGTAGCCGGGCCCACCGCCCGAATTCGTAGCACATAGGTGCGGGCGATCGGAGAAGCCGCCCCCCACGGGGGGCGGCTTCTCTTTCTCCTCAAGGAAGGGCACCAGCGCCGGTTCTTCAGCGAACGACGGGACCTCCCGGTCCCCGAAGCCCGAGGATGGCCGCTCGGAGGGCATCCCGCCGGACGCCGCTGTCGCCTCCCTCGGCGAGCCCGCTGGACACGATCCGGACGGTCGGCTTGATCTGCAGGGCCGGCACCTCGACGTCGCCGGCGAGATCGGGATGAAAGACCACCACGTCCGGATCGCGTTCGGTGATCTGCCGAAGGAGGTCCTCCAGCGAGAGGGCGCCGCCCACCACCTCCCAGCTGGTCGACGCGGCCAAGCCCTTGAGCTCGGCCAGACGGACGGGATCGCCCGCCGCGCAGAGGACCTTCAGCGCCCGGCACATCGACGCTGCGGGAAAAGGGCCTCATCCGAGCGAGCTGGCTCCCTCGACACGTCGTCAGCCTACCGTCGAAACGGGCTCGGTAAGCTGGCCCGGTGCTTCGGGAACCGGTACGAGCCTTCTGGTACGCCACAGCTCGCCTGAACCCCGTCCACGAGCGCACTACCTGGGGCTACGTGAAGGCAGACCCCCGCTACCCGAACATCTGGGATGCGAACCACGGAGCCGTGCTCGAACCCGCTCCCGAACTGACTATGGAGGCCATTCGGGCAGAGATGCTCCCGCCGCTCAGAGCGGCGGGAGCAACACACGAGCATGTCGAGTTCTGGGAGACCTCGGTGGAGTCCCCGGCTCTCCGGGAGCTGCGAGGCTCGACCGCTCGAACCGATCCGGACGTCCTCATGGTCTTCGAGGGAAGCCCGGACGTGCGCCGGCCGCCCCGTGTCGAGGTGCGCGAGGTCGTCGACCCCGACGACTCCTTCTGGGAGTGGTACGGGCAGAGCCGGCGCCAGTTCGGGGCCGACTTCACCGACGACGTCGTCAAGCAGCTCGTCAGGCGCGACCACGAGGTGTTCCATCCTGCCGGCCTCCGATGGTTCGTCGGATTCCTGGACGGAGCCCTCGCCGGGTACGCGAGCCTGCTGTCGCTGGAAGGCGTGGGCTACGTAGACAACGTCGTCACGATGCCCCCCTTCCGGCGGCGCGGCGTGGCCAGCGCTGCCGTCAGTAGCGCGGTGGCGGATAGCCTGGCTCGCGGCCACCGGCCCGTGCACCTCCTGGCCGAGGAGGGGGGCTCGCCCCAGCGCCTCTACGAGCGGCTTGGGTTCCGCGTGGAGGCACGGATCGAGAGCTTCACGAGTCCGCTCGTGCTAGACGGGGATGACCGAGCCAGCCCGAGCTACCTCTCCGCGCCGCTGCAGCCGGACTCATCCGGTAGCAACGGGCGAAAGACCAGCGAGTAGAGCAGCCCCTCGCTTCGCCACGGAGTGAGGTCGTTCGCCTCGAGGGCCCTCGGCAGAAGCGCATCCAGTTCGGTCCCCTCGACCGAGCCGCACCGCATCGACGACCGGCTCTCGAGGGGCTCCCCGAAACCGGAGAGCGGCGAGGGGAGGGGCCATTCGATCACCGGTTGCTCCAGTTCCGGCTCCGCCTGCGGCGCCCCCGCGGTCACGAACACCCGGACCTCCTCGAAGCGCAGCTGCGCCTCCCGGCCGACCGAGCCGCCCGGAAGCCATCCGCGGAGATCGGAAAGCGCGTCCCGAAACTCGGAGAGCGCCCGCCGGGCTTCCCGTTCCTGAGCGGGAAGGCTCGAGTCGGCGCCCAACCCCAGGGCGTAAGCCGAAACGACATGTCGCGCGCCGCCGCTCACGAGAGTGAAGGTGGTGGTGGTGGCGTCGAGAACAGTGGGGAGCGCATAGTGGCGGTCCGGGCCGAGGAGACCCGCCGACCGGGCCGCCCGCAGGATCGCCTGGATCCCCGCCTCGTCGAGCGGCACGACATGAAGGCTGCTCAGCGCCGGCGGAGGATAGATCTCGATCTGCGGGCCCTGGGTGATAACCCGTCCGTCTCCGTACAGCGAGAAGGACGGCACCTGCTTCAACGAGGCCGTCTCCGGAAGGAACCCACAGCACTCCTCCAGCCTGAGGACGAGGTCCGTGGAGCCAGCAGGGTGGTCGATCGGCGCGGACCCGCCGCCGCCCCCCGGCTCGGAGTCGGAGAGTCGCGCGCATCCCGCGCTCAGCCCGAACACGAGGAGGAGTAGGAGCCAGTTCCGCCGCCGCTCGATGCCCACGCCAACTCGGACGGGTTGGCCGGACCTCCTGGTTCCCGAGAGGCGGGACGGTTTCACGAACCGGCCCGATCGACGCGATCGCTCATCCGGTACCCCGCCGTGAGGAGATCGAGTAGCCTGTGGCGGTTCGCCCCCCCGAGGCCTGGAATGCAGAAGGAAAAACCGGGAAGCGCCCCGAAGGACGTACCGAAAAGGTCCCCGTTCATCACGCGGCTCTGGCGAAAGGCCGAGGTCGCGGTGGGGGGCACGGCGATCCTGGTGGCGGTCCTCACGGTCCTGACCCTCCTCCTCGGGAGCGGGCTCACCGTCTTCCTGTTCGAACGGCACGTCAACGCGAACGCCTCGTCGCTCGGAGCGTCGTTCGGATGGGTGGCGCTCACGCTGCTCTTCGATCCCCCCTGGGACGTCGTCACCATTCCGGGCAAGTACGCCTACTACACGATGCTGCTCTTGCAGCCGGGCTAGATCGCGGTGCTCACGGCCGCCATGACGTCCAAATTCTTCCAGCTCCTCGCACGGAAAGGATCGGGCATGGGACAGACACGGCTGGCCGATCACATCGTCGTCTGTGGCTGGAGCGGCAAGGGCACTGAGATCCTGAAGGAGATCAGAGGGCGCCGAGACGACGAGAGCCGTCGCCCGGTGGTGATCCTTGCCGCGCTCAAGGCGAACCCCACTCGGGACGAGCTGACGACCTTCATCGCGGGCGATCCGACCGAAGAGCACGATCTCCGCCGGGCGGGAATCCCGAGGGCCCGAACAGCCATCGTGCTCGCCGACAATTCGTACCCGGACATCGACGCCGAGGAGATGGACTCCCGGACGCTCCTCACGACGCTTGCCATCGAATCGCTGAATCCCGACTGCTACACGTGCGTGGAGGTCGTGCACTCGAGCAACGCGGAGCACTTCAATCGGACCAAGGCGGACGAGTTGGTCGTCAGCGCGCACCTGACCGGCGCCCTTCTGGCCAATTCGGCGATCACCCACGGTTTGTCGAGGATCGTGGGCGATCTGATCACCTTCCCGGTCGGGAACGAGTTCTACTGGGTGGACCTTCCGCCTCACATGGTCGGCATTCCCCTTCAAGGACATCCTCCTGCAAATGAAGGAACGCCACGACTGCCTCCCCATCGCGCTTGAAAGCGCCGGCGACGGGCGCCATGTCACCAATCCTGACGGGGGGCTCGTCCTGAACGAGGGCGACCGGCTGCTCGTGATCGCCGATCGAGATCCGTTCGCGAAG
>JACDCJ010000059.1 GCA_013817655.1 Actinosomnolentus pattersoniae (SeqCode) | reverse complement strand
GCCTTCCTGAGGGGTAGGGGCGACGCGAAGTAACGAAGCCCGGTCGGGACACGAAGGCGACTTCGACCCCACATGACGGATGTGGCGTTCCTGATCGACCAGCTCTTCTCTCCGGCGCCGGGCGGGATCGGGACGTACGTACGCCGGCTCGTCCCGGCGCTCCGCCAGGCGGATCCCGAGATGGGCCTCACGCTCTTCCACTCTCGATTCGGCGGGCTTCCCCCAGAGGCGTGGACGCGCGACTTTCCCAGAGTCGAGCTCGGTGCGGGCATCCGCCGCCTCTACCCGGAGTGGACGCTGCTCCGGCGCCCTTCCCTGCCGCGGTCGTTGGCCGCCCACCACCTCGTGCACACCCCGTCGCCCGCCGCCGTGCCCCCCGCCGGGGGCGGTCAGCGCCTCGTCGTGACCGTTCACGACCTGGCCTTCGTCGTGCATCCCGACCTGTTTCCCAGGCGGTGGCGGCTCATGTATCGCGCCGCGCTCGCTCGGGTCGCCCGGAGCGCGGACGCAGTGATCGCCGTCTCCCGCCACACCGCGCAGGACCTCATGCGCCTCACCTCCTTGCGTCCCGAACGCGTGCATGTGATCCCGCTCGCCGGGTCGGCCCCCGTCCCGGCCAAGGAGGTGGACGTCGACGGCACGCTGGCCAGGCTGAAGGTCCAGCGTCCCTACGTTGTCTTCGTTGGGACGCTCGAGCCTCGCAAGAACCTGGTCCGGCTGGTACGTGCCTACCGCCGCCTGGCGGCCCGCGGGTTCCCCCACCGACTGGTCCTCGCGGGGCCGATGGGATGGGGATCCCAGCCGCTGCTCCGCGAGATCCACCGCGCGGGGCCGGGTGAGGTCGTGCTGACCGGTGGGCTCGACGGGGAGGAGGCGGTCGACGCCCTGTATCGCGGAGCCGACGCGATGGCGTACGCCTCGGTCTACGAGGGGTTCGGCCTGCCCGTGCTCGAGGCGATGAGTCGTGGCCTGCCGTGCGTCGTGTCGACGACCTCGTCCCTTCCGGAGGTCGCAGGCGAAGCCGCCTTGGCGGTTGACCCCCGATCGGAGCAGGGCATCGCCGACGCGCTCGAACTGATCCTGACCGACTCTGCCCTGGCCGAGCGGCTCCGAGAGGCCGGACGCGCCCGCGCCGCTCGGTTCTCGTGGGAACGGGCCGCGGAACAGACCCTCGAGGTCTACCGATCGCTCCTCTGACGCACCGCGCCCTACGCTAGCCGCATGAAGGTTTCACTCGTGGCCACGGTGAAGGACGCGGGGCCGGCGATCTCGGAGTTCCTTGCGTCCGTTCGGGGCCAGACGCGGCAACCCGACGAGGTGGTGGTCGTCGACGGTGGCTCGACCGACGGAACGCTCGAGGTCCTGCGGAACGCCGAAGGTGTCGTGGCGATCTCCCAGCCGGGGGCGAACATCTCGCGCGGGCGAAACCTCGCCGTCCGGACGGCGACCGCCGAGGTACTCGCGGTGAGCGACGCCGACTGCGTCCTCGCACCGGACTGGCTGGAAGCGCTTCTCGGACCGATCGAGCGAGGCGCCGACGTGTCGGCCGGTTTCTACCGACCGATAGCCACCTCGCTCCTCGAGCACTGCGCCGCAGCGGTTTCCGTCCCCGAGAGGGATGAGCTCCGGGAAGGATGGATGCCGTCGGCCCGGTCGATCGCCTTCCGCCGGGAAACGTTCGAGCAAGCGGGTGGGTACCCCGAATGGCTCGACGTCGGCGAGGACATGTTCCTGAACCACCGAATGGTCGCCGCGGGTGCCCGGATAGCGCTCGCGCCGGAAGCGGTCGCGTTCTGGCGGGTGCGTCCCACCCTGTCGGCAACGTGGAGGCAGTATGCCCGCTACGCGGAGGGCGACGCGATCGCGGGGATGTATCCACACAGACACCTGCTCCGATTCGGCGTGTACGGGCTGCTCTTCGGAGCGCTCGCGTCCAGAAGGCCATGGCTGCTCGCGGCCACCGCCGCCGGAAGCATCGCCTACGCGCGCACCCCGATCCGGCGAGTTCTCCGCCGCACGCCATCCGGGTTCACGGAGCGATGGCAGGCCATTGCGGCCGTTCCGCCCATGATGGCGTTCGTGGACGCGGCGAAGATGTGGGGGTACCTCCGCGGCCTGTCGAAACGTGGGCGCTACTCAGCCGGGATTCGAACCGGATAGACCGAGCAGCCGGGCGGCGTTGCCCCGCAGGATGGCGTCCCGCCGGTCCCCTTCCAGCCCCAGCTCATCGAACTCCGCGAACCAGCGGTCGAGCGATATGAAGGGATAGTCGCTCCCGAACAGCGTCTGCGCGTTCAGCCGCCGTGCGATCTCCCTGCGCACCTCCGCCGGCAGGTACTTCGGCGCCCACCCGGAGAGCTCGATGTGGACGTTGGACTTGTGCAGCGCGATGGCAAGGCACTCGAGGAACCACGGCCAGCCGAAGTGGGCGGCGACGAGGGGAAGCGCGGGGAAGTCCGCACCGACGGCGTCCAGGAAGCCGGGGTGGGAGTACCGGATCTTCGTTCCGCCGGCGCCCGGGGTGCCGGCGCCGATGCCGCACGTCCCGGTGTGGAACAGACAGATCAATCCGAGCTCCTGGGCCCTCTCCCACAGCGGGTAGAAGGCCTGCTCGCCGGGGTCGAACCGCTGCATCGTGGGGTGGAACTTCAGCCCCTTCAGACCGAGATCGGCACACCGGCGCATCTCCTCTGCCGCGTTCGGCTTGTGCGGGTCGACGGAGCCGAAGCCCATGAGCACACCCGGGAACCGCTCGGCGAGCGCGGCGAGCCAGTCGTTGCCCATCCAGCCCCGGCCGCTCACGCTCTCGTCGTCCCAGTCCAACACGACGCCCAGCAGGTCGCGTTCGGCGTACTCCTCGGCCACCTGCTCGATGGTCCTGCGCGGGACCTGGGCGCGAAAGTAGGCCTCGGTGGCAGGCAGGAGTGGCCCGATGGACTGCTCGAGCCACTCGTCCATCGGGAGGTGGACGTGCATGTCGATCGCCCGCGGCACGGTACTACCTCGGGTACTCGTAGAAGCCCCTGCCCGACTTCCGCCCCAGGTAGCCGGCCGTCACCATTCGCTTGAGGAGCGTCGGCGGCGCATAGTCCGGATCCTTGAACTCCTCGTAGAGCACGTTCGACACGTGCAGCGCGGTGTCGAGACCGATCAGGTCGAGCAGCTTGAGCGGACCCATCGGGTGGCCCAGGCCGAGGGCGACGCCGTTGTCGATGTCCTCGGCGGACGCGAAGCTCTCCTCCACCAGGCGCACGGCGCTGTTCAGGTACGGCACCAGCAGGAAGTTCACGATGAAGCCGGCCCGGTCCTTCGACAGCACCGGCGTCTTTCCGAGACGCGAGGCCATCTCCCGAGCCAGGGCGACCGTCTCCTCGGAGGTAGTTAGGGCCGGGATGAGCTCCAACAGCTTCATTACGGGAGGCGGATTGAAGAAATGCATGCCGATCACCTTGTCAGGGCGGCCCGTCGCCGCCGCCACCTCGGCGATCGGAAGGGACGACGTGTTCGTCGCCATCACGACGTCCGGCTTTAGGACCTCGTCCATGGCGCGGAAGACCTGGAGCTTCGTGTCAAGGTCCTCGGTGACGGCCTCGATCACCAGGTCTGCGTCGCGCAGCTCCTCCAGGGCGGTGGCCGGGCTGACCCGGGCGAGGGCATCCAGCCGGCCCTCCTCCGAGAGCTTCCCCCGCTCGACGGCCTTCGCCATGGAGCGCTCGAACGCGGCCTGTCCTCTGGCCAGCGCCGCCTCGTCGACCTCGACGACCGTGACCTCGAGTCCGGCCTTCGCAGCCACCTCGACGATGCCCGAGCCCATGATGCCGAACCCGACCACCCCAACCTTGCGGACGTCCTCCGCGTTCATCCACCCTCCATGCTCGAGCGGCATTGAGCAGCCCGACAGCCTAGTACCCGATCCGAACCCTGACGACGATGATGCCGGAAGCTGGTAAACAATCGGGGTGCTCGGGCTCTCCCTGGTGGAACGCATCGTCGAATGGCTGGGACCGGCATACGAGGCCGGCGGCTACTGGCTGATCGCCGGGGCGGCGCTCCTGGAGCGTTCGGTCTTCGTCGGCCTCATCATTCCGGGGGACATCATCCTCGCACTGGGGGGCGTCTACTCCGCGCGCGGGTCGTTGGATGTCGGCTGGGTCATCGCAATCGGCTCGTTCTTCGCGATCTGCGGAGAGTCGATCGGGTACTGGCTCGGCCGGAAGTTCGGCATGAGGCTCATCCGCCACATCCCGCTGGTCAACCGCCTGGAGCCACGGCTGCAGAACGCGCAGCACTACTTTCGCGATCACGGCGGTTGGACGGTGGCCATCGGCCGGTACGCGACTGCCGCCGGCGCCTTCGTCCCCTTCCTGGCCGGCGTTGGGAAGATGCCCTACCGGCGCTTCCTTCTCTTCGACATCCCGGCGATCATCGTGTGGGCGACTGCCATCACGATCTTCGGCTACGTCTCGGGGCGAAACATCGAGTTCATCGACACGGTGCTGTCGCGTTTCGGCTACGTCGTGCTGGCACTCGTGATCGCCTTCTTCGCCACACGCTTCTTCCTGAAGAGGCGGCGGGAGCGCGTCAGCGGATGAGGTCCGCCAGCTCGCCCACCATCCGAGTCAGGTCATGGTCGCGGGGGGTGAACACCCGGCTCACGCCCTTTTCGAGAAGCCGCCGCTCGTCCTCTTCGGGGATGACGCCGCCCACCACCAGCGGGACGCTCGGCGGCACCCCTTCCGCCTCGAGCCGTCTCATCACGTCCGTGACGAGCACTCCGTGCGCCCCGGAGAGGATCGAGAGCGCGATCACGTGCGTGTCCTCGTCCGCGGCCGCGCGGGCGATCTCCGACGGTGTGAGCCGGATCCCCTGGTAGATCACCTCCATCCCCGCGTCGCGCGCTCGTACGGCCACCTGCTCGGCCGCGTTCGAGTGGCCGTCGAGCCCGGGTTTGGCGATGAGCAGGCGAATCCGCTCCACCCCCAGACGAGCGGCCGCCGAGGCGACCTTGCGGCGCGTCTCCTCGAGCGCCGCGGTGTCGGCCGCCGGAGCGACCCGGCCGTTCTCGGTCCCGGTCGGGGCGCGGTACTCGCCGAAGACGTCCCGGAGGGCATCGGCCCACTCCCCCGTGGTCACCCCGCCGCGGGCACACTCGAGGGAAACGTCGGTCAGATTGTCGTCTGACTCGGCCGCGCGGCGAAGCCGGTCGAGCCACATCCCGGCCCGCCGGTCGTCCCGGCCTCGGCGCCAGCCGTCCAGGCGTTCCACCTGCCCCCTCTCGCTCTCGCGCTCGATCCGGTCCACCGCCTCGAAGCCCTCGCCGATCCTCGCGGTGAGGGGCGACTCCTCCGAGCCTTCGTACGCGTTGACCCCCACCAGGGGCTGCTCCCCCGATTCGATGCGGCGCATCCGGATCGCGAGGCTCTTCACCAGGCGTCCTTTCATGTAACCCAGCGCCTCGACGGAGCCGCCCATCTCGAGGATCCGGTGCAGCTCTTCCCACGCCTCCGTCTCGATCCGGTCGGTGAGCTCGGCGACCACCCCGGACCCCTCGAAGATGTCCTCGTGCTCCAGCAGGTCCGTCTCGAGCGCGAGGATCTGCTGCGCCCGGAGCGACCATTGCTGGTCGAACGCTCGCGGGAGCCCGAGCGCCTCGTTCCATGCGGGAAGCTGGATCGCGCGCGCGCGGGCGCCCTTCGAGAGGGTCACCGAGAGCATCTCCAGAAGGATGCGGTAGACGTTGTTCTCCGGCTGACGAGGCGTCAGCCCGAGGCTGTTCACCTGGACGCCGTAGCGGAACCTCCGAAGCGCCGGGTCGGAGACCGCGTAGCGCTCACGCGTCAGCCGGTCCCACAGACGGACGAACGCTCGCATCTTGCACATCTCCTCGACGAAGCGGATGCCCGCGTTGCAGAAGAAGGAGACCCGCCCCACCAGCCGCGAGAAGTCATCGCCACCGATCCGCGGACTGACCCGCGCGGCGTCCAGCACGGAGGCGGCGTTGGCAAGGGTGAACGCCACCTCGAGGACGGGGCCCGCCCCAGCCTCCTGCAGGTGGTAGGAGCACACATTGATTGGATTCCACCGGGGCACCTCGCGCAGCGTCCACTCGATGAGGTCCGTCGTGAGCCGCAGCGACGGGGCGGGCGGGAAGATGTGCGTGCCGCGTGAGAGGAACTCCTTGAGGATGTCGTTCTGCGTGGTGCCTTCGAGCGCGGCGCGGGCGACGCCCTGTTCCTCGCCGAGTGCCACGTAGAGCGCCAGCAACCACATCGCGGTCGCGTTTATCGTCATGGAGGTGTTCATGGCGTCGAGCCGGATGCCATCGAACACCGTCCGCATGTCGCCGAGGTGACAGATCGGGACGCCGACCCTGCCCACCTCGCCGCGGGCCAGCTCGGCGTCGGAGTCGTATCCACACTGCGTGGGGAGATCGAAGGCCACCGACAGGCCGGTTTGGCCCCGGGCGAGGTTCGCGCGGAACCGCTCGTTCGTCGCTGCGGGACTCGCGAAACCGGCGTACGTTCGGAAGATCCAGGGCTCGTCTCGAGGCCGTTCGGAGCTCATCCGGCGAGCCCTCCCCGCGGCACCTAAAGCTCGGTGCCCGGAAGCCCCAGGTCGCGGGCGATCACGATCCGCTGGATCTCGTTCGTCCCCTCCCCGATCTCGAGGACCTTCGAGTCACGGTAATAGCGCGCGACGGGGAACTCCTCCATGTAGCCGTATCCCCCGTGGACCTGGAGCGCCTCTCGAGCCGAGGTCACCGCGACCTCGCTCGCGTAGAGCTTCGCGATGGAGGCGGCCGCCTTGTAGGGCCGGCCGCGGTCCTTGAGCCAGGCCGCCTTGTATGTCGCCAGGCGCGCGGTCTCCACGGCCACCTTCATGTCAGCGATCTTGAACTGGATCGCCTGAAATCCGGCGATGGGCCGGTTGAACGCGTGCCTCTCGGTGGCGTACTTGACGGACTCCTCCAGGCATCCCTGGGCGAGCCCGACCCCGAGGGCCCCGATCGCGATGCGCCCGTCGTCGAGCGTGCGCAGGAAGTTCGCGAAGCCCTTCCCACGTTCTCCGAGGAGGTTTTCCTCCGGCACACGGCAGTCGTTGAAGGACAGCTCGTGCGTGTCCGACGCTCGCCAGCCCACCTTTCGGTAGGAGCGGCCCACCTCGAAGCCGGGCGTGCCGGACGGCACGATGATGGCCGAGATCTCCTTGCGACCTTCCCCCTCGTCGCCCGTCACGGCCGTGATGACACACAGGGCTGAGATCTCGGTCCCGGAGTTCGTGATGAACGCCTTCGAGCCGTTTATCACCCACTCGCCGTCCTCGAGGCGAGCCGTCGTCCTCGTGGCGCCCGCGTCGCTTCCGCCTCCCGGCTCGGTGAGCCCGAACGCCCCGAGGATCTCCCCGCGACACATGGGAGCCAGCCATCTCTGCTTCTGATCCTCGGTCCCTTCGGCGAAGATGGGGGTCGCCCCGAGGCCCACGGCCGCCTCCAGCGTGATCGCCATGGACGAGTCGATCCGGGCGAGTTCCTCGACGGCGATGCAGAAGGTCAGGAAGTCGGCCCCCTGCCCCCCGTACTCCTCGGGGAACGGGAGCCCGAACAGGCCGAGCTCCCCCATCTGCTTCGCGATGTCGAGGGGGAACTCCTCCAACCGGTCCATCTCCTCGGCGCGCGGACGGATGACCTCCTCCGCGAAGTCGCGGACGGCGCGCCGGAAGTCCTCCTGTTCCTCGCTGAGGTCGAAATCCACGCCTACGGGCTCCCCCGATCGGACGAGCCGAATATAGCCGGAGACGCCGCGCGAAAACGCTCGAGCGCCGTCGAGGACCGGCATTCCCGTTCTTGGAGGGTTCTACCTGGTCGAGTGCGAGACCCTGGACGAGGTGATCGAGTGGGCGGCGACCGGGATCCCGGAGAATCCGGGCGCCTGGATCACCACCGCGGCGCGGAACCGAGCGTTCGACCGTCTTCGCCGCGATCACACGAGGTCGCTGAGGCTCGCGGTCAACCCCGTGGAGCGGTCGTTCCTGCAAGGCCGGTTGGATGAGGTGCGCCGGCGGCTGCCATGAGCTCCAAGCTCTGCGCGATGATCTCCGGCTCCCGGAGTGACTGGATCCAGTGCGCCTCCTCCAGCGTGCGGCGGGCCGCATCCATTTCGGCTTCACCACCCACGGCGTCGGGACCGAAGAGGCGACCCACCCACCAGAGCTGTGCGGCGACGTTGTTCCGCATCCCCCCATCCCGCTCCACCTCGAGGGCGCGGAGGGCGAGCTGTCTGGCGGCCGAGAGATCGCCTTCCGCGAGGGCCAGCAGGGTCTGACTCTCGAGCAGAAAGGAACGAAAGCCCGGCTCGTCGACCGCAACACGAGAGAGCGAGTCCTCCAGCACACTCCGGGCCGCCTGGGGCTCACCCCGAGCGAGCATGGTGAGCGCGAGGCGGCTGATCGTCCACGTCACGAGGCTCCGCTCCCCGAGCTCCCGGCACAGGCGCAGCGCCTCCTCGAGGTCCCTTTCCGCCTCCGGGAGCCGGCCGCTCAGCCGGTGGACGTTTCCCCGATCGCCGACCGCGCTCGCGAGCTCCCAGCGGGCGTCCAGCTCGCGGAAGACGGCGACCGACTCCTCGAGCGCGGCGCCGGCCTCGTCCAGGCGCCACATGCGCCGAAGCGAGTTCCCGACGTAGCTCTGGGCGACGGCCACCGTGAAGCGATCCTTCATCTCACGGCCGAGCTCCAACGCCTCCTCGGCGAGCGCGAGGCACTCCATCTCGTCCCCCACTGGCGAGATCACGGACGATAGGGACGTGAGCGCGCGTGCCTCGGCCCAAGGATCCCGCTCAGGGTTGGCCCGTGCCGTCGCCAGCGCCTCTTCGAACATCGAGCGGGCGACGTCGAGATCCCCCTTCCAGAATGGCGCCCACCCCGCCATGAGCAGCGTCCGGGCGATCGGCCACGGGTCCTCGAGCTTGCGGGCCGCGGCCAGCGCCCGGTCGAAGAGCCCCCCGGCCCGATCGACGTCTCCCCGGACGTTCAGGGCGATGTCGGCGAGGAACCGGCCGGCGTGCGTCTCGGTCGTGGGGTCCGTCCCGGCGATCTCGAGTGCCTTCTCCAGCACGACCCTGGCGTCCTCGTACTCCCCGAGCCAGTAGTGAGCCTCCCCGGTGCCGGCCAGGATGCGGGCCTCTCGGGGTCCCCAAGCCTCCTCCGGCCCCGCGAGGTCGAGCGCGCGCCGGTACAGGTCGATGGCCGTCCGGGACTGGATGCGCCGCCGGCTGAGGTCGCCGGCATGCGCGAGGGCAAGGACCGCTCGGTCGGCGAGCGAGCGGTCATCGGGGTTCAGGTCAAGGGATGCGCGGGCGGCCTGCTCCAGGTGATACGCGACGAACTTCGGGCGGCGCTCCGGACCCTCCGCGAGGATGGCCTCGGCGACCTGCTGGTGGAGGCGCTGACGCTCCCGCTTCGGCAGGCTCTCGTACGCGACGTCGCTCAGCATCCCGTGCCGGAAGCGCCAGATGCCGTCCCGCCTTGGGTCGCGGACCAGCAGCTCCTCGTCCTCGAGGACACGGAGCGTCTCCGGGTTGGGCTCCGCGATCACAGAGAGGTCCGCAACGTCGAACGTGCCATCCGGGAAGACGGCGGCTTTTCGCACCAGCTCGCGCGCCGGCTCGGGGAGGTGATCGATGCGCGAGGCCACGACCGCCTGCACGGTGGGAGGCAGCAGGTGACTGTGCGCGGTGCCAAGGACGTGTTCCTCGTGCGACTGCAGGAGCATGCCGGTCGTCTCCACGATGAAGAAGGGGTTGCCCCCCGCGTGTCGGGCGATCCGCTCCGCCGTCGCCTCGTCGAGCGATTCGCCCGCCCCTCGGGCCAGCTC